>JBIIUN010000106.1:0-11893 GCA_044339945.1 Kapaibacterium sp. (SeqCode) | reverse complement strand
CCCGACAACATGGGCGAAGCCTACAACCGCAAGTTCCAGGCGATCTTCCCCGAGGTAGCGCAGGAGCAGAAGGTGGCGCTCATCCCGTTCCTGCTCGCGGGCGTGGGCGGCGTGCCGGAACTGAATCAGCCCGACCAGATCCACCCGACGGCGAAGGGCCACGAACTGGTCGCGAGCAATGTGTGGGTGACCTTGGAACCGGTGCTGAGGGAGCATAAATGATCCCGGGACCGAACAGGACGCGAACGTCCGACGCATCTCCAAGGCTTGCTCTGTTCAGCGGAACTAGCCTGTTAGTTGCGTCCTTTGGGCTCCTGCTGTGCTGCCGGAATGGCCGGCCCAGTAGTTGGGGTGGGGAGTTTGCGTATCTGTTTGCCACGGTCGTCTCGCTGATTGGCTCGCCGGCCTTATGCCTGCTTTCTGTGATTGATCTGTGCCGCGGCAAGCGAAGACCCGCCACCTTGGTCGTGCTGGCCTGCGCTCTCGTCTCCTCTCTGTTGATGGCCGTGTTTCTCTGGCTACGCATCCAATACCCGGCCCAAACCGGTCGATGATGGCTTGTGCCGGCTTGCCTCGCGCCGCTGCCTAAAGAGACTCCCCGCGTGTCCAAACCTGTGCTCGTGACCGGCGGCGCCGGCTTCATCGGTTCGCATCTCGTCGAGCGGTTGCTCGCCGCGGGCGAATCCGTGGTGGTGCTGGATGATCTGTCCACCGGGCGCCCGTCGAATCTCGCCGCCGTGGCGGGGAATCCGCGGTTGCGCGTGCTGGAAGGCCGCGTGTCGGGTTATTCGGGGCTCGCCGAACTGGTGTCGGGTTGCGGCTTTGTCTTCCACCTCGCCGCGGCGGTCGGCGTCGAGTTGGTGGTCAATTCCCCGATCCGGACCATCGAGACGAATCTGCGCGAGGCCGAGGCCATCCTCAACGCGGCGGGGCAGGGCGGAGTGCCGGTGCTGTTCACGAGCACGTCGGAAGTTTACGGCAAGAGTCCCAAGTCCGTTTTCCGCGAGGACGACGACCTGCTGATCGGGCCGCCGACGCTGGGCCGCTGGAGTTACGCCTGTTCCAAGCTGATGGACGAGTTCCTCGCCTTTGCCTACATGCGTGAGCGCGGGCTGCCGATGACGATTGTCCGGCTGTTCAACGTGTCCGGACCGCGCCAGACCGGGCAGTGGGGCATGGTGCTCCCCCGCTTTGTCGAGGCGGCGAAGACCGGCCAGTCGTTGCGCGTGCACGGCGACGGCGAGCAGACGCGGTGCTTTTGCCACGTGGCCGACGCGGTGGAAGCGCTCCTGCGCCTGCGGGCGTGTGAGGCGGCCCGCGGCGAGGTGGTGAACGTGGGCAACGACGTGGCGATTACCATCCGTGAACTGGCGCAGCGGGTAATCGCCGAGCTGCGTTCGGCGTCGGTGCTGGAGACCATTCCCTATGAACAGGCCTACGCCGCCGGCTTCGAGGACATGCGCCATCGCCGGCCGGACTTGGCGAAGCTGGAACAACTGACCGGCTTCCGCCCGCGCCGCGACTTGGCGGAGATCATCCGGGATTTGGCGGCGTGATTCGCCGTTGAACTCGGACGCCCGGTTCGTAGCGTCGCGGCATGCAGCATTCGCCCGGATTCCTCGCCCTCGTCAACGACGCCAAGAGCCGCGTCCGTGAACTCAACCTCGCCCAGGCCCGGGCTCGCCTGGCCGCCAACCCGGACGCGCTGCTGATCGACGTGCGGGAGGAGAGCGAGTGGGCCGCGGGTCACGCCGTGGAGGCGCAACACCTCGGCAAGGGCATCTTCGAGCGGGACTTGGAGGCCAAGTTCCCGGTGAAGGACCGCGAGCTGATCTTGTATTGCGGCGGCGGTTTCCGCAGCGCGCTGACGGCCGATGCGGCGCAGAAGATGGGTTACACCAACGTCTGGTCGCTGGATGGCGGCTACAAGGCTATGGCGGCAGCCGGATGGCCGATGACCCGCTGATTCAGCGGGTGCCGACGGGTCAGGCCTTGTCCTGGATCAGTTCCATCTTCGCCCCGCTAAGCAGGCGTTCGACGAAGCCGGTGTTGTAGTGGCCGCGGCGGAAGTCGGGGTCCTGGAGGATGGCGAGCGAGAAGGGGATCGTCGTCTTGACCCCGGTGATCATGTATTCGGAAAGAGCCCGGCTCATCTTGTTCATGGCATCGGTCCGGTCTTTGCCGATGGTGATGAGCTTCCCGATCATCGAATCGTAGTAGGGCGGAATCGTGTAGCCCGCGTAGGCGTGTGAATCGACGCGGACGCCACCGCCGCCGGGGGCGTAATACATCTCGATCCGGCCGGGGCTGGGGCGGAAGTCGCCGAACGGGTCTTCGGCATTGATGCGGGCCTCGATGGCGTGCCCTTTGAACTGCACGTCGCCCTGGCTGATTGAGAGCTTCTCGCCGGCCGCGATGAGGATCTGCTGCTTCACCAAGTCCACCCCGGTGACCTCCTCGGTGATCGGATGTTCGACCTGGATGCGCTTGTTGACCTCCAGAAAGAAGAAGTTGCCGGAGTCATCCACGATGAACTCCACCGTGCCGGCGTTGGTGTAACCGGCGGTTTCGGCAATCCGCAGGGCGGCCTTGCCCATCTTGGCCCGCAACCCCTTGTATTCCTTCCGCTCGAGCATGGGCGACGGAGTTTCCTCGATCAGCTTCTGGTTGCGGCGCTGGATGGAGCAGTCGCGTTCGCCCAGGTGGATGATGTTGCCCTTGGTGTCGCCGAGAATCTGGAACTCGATGTGGTGGGGATTCTCGATGAACTTCTCGATGTAAACCCCGCTATTGCCGAACGCCTTTTCGGCTTCGGTCCGGGCGGTGTGGTAGCCCTTGATCAGCGAAACGTCGTTGTGCGCGGCCCGCATGCCCCGGCCGCCGCCGCCGGCGATGGCCTTGATCATGACCGGATAACCGATCTTCTGGGCGATGGCGCGGGCTTCCTGCTCCGATTCCACGAGGCCTTCGGAGCCCGGCGGCGTCGGCACGCCGGCTTTCTTGGCAAGCAGACGGCTGCTGGCCTTGTCGTGCAGGGCGTTCATCGCGGCGGAGCGCGGCCCAATGAAGCGGATGTTGCAGCTTTCGCAGACGTCGGCGAAGTGGGCGTTTTCGCTCAGGAATCCGTAGCCGGGGTGGATGGCGTCCACGTCGGCGATTTCCGACGCGGAAATGATGCGGTCGATGCGCAGGTAGCTGTCGGTGCTGGGGCCGTCGCCGATGCAGATCGCCTCGTCGGCCACCTGCACGTGCATGGAGTTGGCGTCGGCCTTGGAGTAGACGGCGACGGTCTTGACGTTGAGTTCACGGCACGCGCGGATGACGCGCATCGCAATCTCACCACGGTTGGCGACTAGGATCTTTTCGAACATGACGAAGGACTTTTGCGGGCCATCGGCCCGTTCCGGGTCGGCGGCCGACGCAGGAGCAGGTGACGAAGGCTTCCGGACGGACGATTAAAGCGGCCGAATCTTGAAGAGGGGCTGACCGAACTCGACCGGCTTGGCGTTTTCGGCGACGAGGGCGGTGATGATGCCGCGGGTCTCGGCCTTGATCTCGTTCATGACCTTCATCGCCTCGATGATGCAGACGACAGTGTCCGGGCCGACTTCGGAGCCAACTTCCACGTAGGGGGCGGCATCGGGGGAGGGCGTCCGGTAGAACGTGCCGATCATCGGCGACTTGATCTCGGCATCGCCATTGCCCGCCGCGGTGGCCGGGGACGTCATCGCCGGGGTAGGGGCCGCGGGGCGCGCCAAGTGAGCGTAGGCCGTCAATTCGGGGTCATCCAGCAGGGAACCGGCGGCCGGGGCGGCCGCCGCGCCGATGGGGCGCTTCAGCTTGATCTTGAAATCTTTCTCTTCGAGTTCGAACTCCGAGAGGGAGTTCTTTTTCATCAGGTCGATGATGGATTTGATTTCTTTGAGATCCACGGTGCAAAAATCCGAGTTGTTGCCGGCCAGAAAAAACGCCGACGGTTGAAGTCGCGGGAAACAAAAAAGAGCAGGCCATCAAAAAGGGGGCTGCTCAGTTCCCAGTCACAAGATGGGGCGGACGTTAGGAAGGGGGGAGGTGGTGGTCAAGCCTGCTGTCCGGGTGATATTCCTGCCGTAAATGGCCGCTGAATCACTCCTTTACGGCCGCCCTTTAAGGCTAACGGCCGCTTCCAAGCCCAAAACATAGGAGTCGGCGCCAAAGCCGCAGATTTGTCCCCGGCAAACGGCTGCAATCAGCGACCGATGCCGGAATTCCTCGCGGGCGTGGATGTTGGAGAGGTGGACTTCGATGACCGGAACACCGATGGCGCTGATGGCGTCCCGGAGCGCGACGCTCGTGTGCGTGTAGGCGGCGGCGTTGAGCACGATGCCGTCGAACTTGCCCTTCGCGTCTTGGAGCCAATCGACGAGTTGCCCCTCCCAATTGGTCTGGCGGAACTCGATCTCGGCCTTCAGGACGACCGCCCGTTCGCGGACCAGCCGTTCGATGTCGGCCAAGGTCGTCCGGCCGTAGATTTCCGGCTGACGGGTGCCCAGCAGGTTCAAGTTGGGACCATTCAGAAACAGCACCTTCATGGGCCGGTTGTGCCGGAGGGGCGGCGAACTGTCGAGGTCGGTTAAAGTTATGCGTTTGGGTGACGATTCTGTGTCTGCCCGGTTGACAGCCGGTGACGCAGGTTGAACCTGATGTTCCGAACAGGGTCTCAGACCCGACCACCAACGCCCGCAAATCTATCCCGATGGCTGGCGTCAGGTGAGTGTTAACCCGGTGTATCATCGCCATGAGCAAGACCACTGAAGTCCTCGCCGAAGCTCTCCGTGATTCCAAACACCCCTTCCCGGCGGCCGGAAACCGCCCGAAGAAGCCCCAGAAGCACCGTTACGAACGGCGCAAGGCCCGCGAGTTCCTGAAACTCGGCGATTGGACCGAGGACGCCGCCGCGGCCTGACCCGCGGCAATTGCTTGCCAGTCCCTCCCGGCCCGCGGACAACGCATCCATGTTTGTCCGCGCGCTGTTGGGTCTGCTCGCGTCGTTGGCCGCCGTTGGCGCCGACTGGCCATGGTTCCTGGGGCCAAATGGTGACGGCACCTCGCCGGAAACCGGTCTGATCGACCGGATTCCGGAGCGTGGCCTGACCGTCGTGTTCGATCGGGCCGCGGGCACCGGCTATGCCTCGCCTGCGGTGCGCGACGGGCGCCTTGTGCTCTTCCATCGCGAAGGTCGTGAGGAGATTGTGGAGGCCTTGGACCCGAAGACCGCTGATTCACGGTGGCGCTTCGCCTACCCGTCCGCCTACCAGGATCCCTACGGCTACAACAACGGCCCCCGGTGCGCACCGCTGGTAACCTCCAACCGGGTGTTCACCTTCGGCGCGGAGGGGAAGCTGGTTTGCCTGGATTTCGCTTCCGGCAAACTGGTCTGGCAACGCGACACGGCCAAGGACTGGGAAGTGCCGCAGGCCTTCTTCGGCGTCGGCAGCACGCCGCTGCTGGAGGGCGGCCGGCTCATCGTCATGGTGGGCGGTCAGCCCAATTCCGGGGTCGTCGCGCTGGACCCCGAGACCGGGAAAACCCTCTGGGAAAACGTCGGCAAAACCAACTGGCAGGGAGTGGTCACGCTCGGGTGGCGGGCCGAGCGGCCCTACGAGTGGACCGGCGCCGAGAAGCTGGCCAGCTATGCCTCGCCCGTGGCAGCCACCATCCATGGCCAACGGCATCTGCTGTGCGTCATGCGTCAGGGACTCGTTTCGCTGAATCCGACCAATGGCGCGATCCGGTTCAGCCGCTGGTTCCAATCCTTTGCGAACGACTCCGTGAACGCCATGAACCCCGTGGTTTCGGGCGATCTGATCCTGTTGTCCGCCGCCTATTACCGGAGCGGCGCGGTCCTGCTCCGCGTGAAGCCGGACGGCAATTCCTTCGAGGAGGTCTGGAAAGACCCCGCCAAACACCCGCTGGACCCGGCGGATCGTGACCCGGTCAGCGGCCGCTGGAAGGTTCCGGCCCTCGAAATCCACTGGTCCACCCCCATCCTCCATGCCGGAAACGTCTATGCCTTCAGCGGCCGCAACGAGCCGGACGCCTCGCTGCGGTGCGTGGAATTCGCGACCGGCCGGGTGAAATGGCAGCGGGACGAAAGTTGGGGCAAACACAGCGCCGAACAGCCGCCGGTCTTTGGCCGGGGTTCCTTCACGCTCGCCGACGGGAAACTCTTCGCGCTCGGTGAAGGCGGCCTGCTGGGCCTCTTCAGGCCGAATGCCGAACAGTGCGAGGAACTCGGTCGGTGGCAGGTTCCCTCGCTGAAGCATCCTTGCTGGGCCGCGCCCGTGCTGGCCAACGGCGTCCTCTATCTCCGGAGCGAGAGTCGCCTGGTGGCGGTGCGGGTGGCCAAGTAGGCCGGTCCCGTGGCTTGACGCCGCCGCGGGGCTCCTCACTTTGCCTCCGCTTGCCGGCTCTACCTCCAGTTGTGGCAAAGGCGGACCTTTTCGCCGCCGTTGGCTCCGCCCCGGAGTGTGCCGCCTTGCGGGAGCGGTTGAGCCGCGCCGGCGTGGTTTCGTGGCCGGGTGTCACCCGCTCCGCCCATGCATTCCTGGCCGGCCTGCTGGCCCAGGCCTGGCCGCAGCGGCCGGTGATCCTCCTCACCGATTCCCCAAAGGCTCAGGAGGCCGCCCACGCTGACCTGACCACCTGGCTCAACGTGGCCGCGCATCAGGAAGCCGCGGACAAGGATCGCCGCCACCGGGTCACGGCCCGCTTTTTCCCGGCGTGGGACACCCTGCCGCACGAGTCCAAGCAGCCGCACGCCGACGTCATCAGTGAACGCTTGGAAACGCTGGTGGCCCTGACCGGCGGTGGCGAGTTGGCCCGCCACCCCGTGGTCGCCTCGGTGTCGTCCGTGCAGCAACGGACCTTCGCGCCGGGCGAACTCACCCGGCGCACCCGCTCATTGAAGCGCGGCGACACCTGCAATCCCCTCGACCTGATCGAATGGCTCGAGGAGGTCGGCTACGAACCGGAGACGCAGGTCACCAACAAGGGCGAACTGGCGTGGCGCGGCGGCATCGTGGATGTCTGGCCGCTGAGTTCCCCCTGGCCGGTGCGGCTGGAGTTTTTCGGCGACGAACTGGATTCGCTGCGAGAATTCGACCCGCACAGCCAGACCTCCCGGGACCCGATCACCACCGCCGCGATTCCGCCGGCCGGGGAACTCAGCCTGCTCAAGGCACGCGCGCCGAAGTGGGCGGACCCGGCGGACGCCGCGGCGCCGGCACCCATGCTTCCGCTGGGCAGCTTGCTGGATTACCTGCCCGACCAGGCGCTGATCCTCCTGAGCGAACCCGCGGAACTGGCCGCGCACGCCGCGCGTTATGCCGAGCAGGTTCCGGCCGGCAATGCCTTCCACTTTCCGTGGGCCGAGTTTCAGGCCGAAGCGGTCCGGCGCGGAATGACCCTGGTGGAACTGAGCAGTGATGACGGTGGCTCGGACGGCCCGGTCCACGAGCGCAGTGCCGCCGAGACCGGCGACGTTCCGGCGGACGAGGCCGTCCGCGCTCCGCTTTCCTCCAGGCCGGCCGGCAGCGTGCCCAGTTATGAATCCCTCGACCCCTATCGCCCCATCGGGACCAGCCTGCCCGACCCGCAGGTGGCGGACGCCCAGCGGCGGGAGTTTTTCCAGCAACTGCACCGCTGGATTCGCCAGGACCACACGGTGCATGTCTTCTGCAACACCGAGGGCGAACGGCAACGGTTCCAGGAACTGTGGAGCGAATATGGCTTGGCCGACGGGGCGAATGACCAAGGCCCAACGACCAAGGCTCGAAGTTTGGACCTTGGGCATTCGTCCTTGGTCATTCACCTGGGTTCGCTCTCCCGCGGCTTCCTGATTCCCTCGGCCCGGATCGCCGTGGTGACCGACGCGGAGATTTATGGGCGCTACAAGGTGGCGCGGTCGCGCCGCCTGAAGTCGCCCCACGCGCAGGCGATGCGTTCGGCCTTCGAGGTCGATTTCACCGAGTTCGAGGAAGGCGATTTTGTCGTCCACGTCCAGCACGGCATCGGCATTTTCCGGGGCCTCAAGACGTTGCCGCCCGCGCGGGACGCCAAGGCTGGGAGCACGAATCCGGCGCCCGCTGGTGGCGGCCAGGAGTGCCTAGTGATTGAGTTTGCCGCGCGCGACGCCGTCGAGGAGGCGCCCAAACTTTATGTGCCGGTCACCGAGGCGCACCTCGTTGGCAAATACGTCGGCGCCGGCAAGGCCCGGCCGCAGCTCAGCACCATTGGCGGGACGCGGTGGACCAAGGCCAAGCAGGAGGCCGAACGGGCGGTCAAGGATCTCGCCGCCGACCTGCTGCGGGTCCAGGCGGCGCGGGCCACGCAGACTGGCTACGCCTGCGCGGCGGACGCCCAGTGGCAGCGTGAGTTTGAGTCGGCGTTCGAGTTTGAGGAGACGCCGGACCAGCTTCGCGCCATCGACGCGGTGAAGCGGGACATGGAGACACCGAAGCCGATGGACCGCCTGCTGTGCGGCGACGTGGGTTTCGGCAAGACCGAGGTGGCGATCCGCGCGGCGTTCAAGGCCGTGATGGCCGGCAAGCAGGTCGCGTTGCTCGTGCCGACGACGGTGCTGGCGCAGCAGCATTACAACAGCTTCCGCGAGCGCATGGCGGAGTTCCCGGTCCGGGTCGAGCTGATGTCCCGCTTCCGCACGCCCAAGCAGCAGCGCGCCGTCATGGAGGCCGCGGCCACCGGCCAGGTGGACATCGTCATCGGCACGCACCGCATCGTGTCGGCCGACATGCAGTTCAAGGATCTCGGCCTCGTGATCGTGGACGAGGAGCAGAAGTTCGGCGTGAAGCACAAGGAGCAGTTCAAGCTGCTGCGCACCACCGTGGACGTGCTCACGCTCAGCGCCACGCCGATCCCGCGCACGCTCTACATGGCCCTCACCGGCGCGCGCGACCTCAGCACGCTGGAGACCCCGCCGCAGGACCGGCTGCCGGTCGAGACCGTGGTCGGCAACTACGACGAACGGGTCATCCGCGACGCGCTCCGGCGTGAGCTGAACCGCGGCGGGCAGATCTATTTCCTGCACAACCGCGTCTCCACCATTGAGTCCGTCGCGCTGAAGCTGAAGGCGCTCGTGCCCGACGCCCGCATCGTCGTGGGCCACGGGCAGATGGACGCCGATGACCTGGAAAAGGTCATGACGCAGTTCGTGAACGGCGAGGCCGACGTCTTGGTGAGCACCACGATCATCGAGAGCGGCCTGGATATCCCAAACGCCAACACGATGGTCATCGACCGCGCCGACCGCTTCGGCCTGAGCGAGCTTTACCAGCTCCGCGGCCGCGTCGGGCGTTACAAGCACCAGGCCTACTGCTACCTGCTGTTGCCGCGCCACGCGCAGCTCCTGACCGAGGCGCGCAAGCGGATGAGCGCCATCAAGCAGTATTCGGCCCTCGGGTCCGGCTTCAAGATCGCCATGCGCGACCTGGAGATTCGCGGCGCCGGCAACCTGCTTGGCCCGCAGCAGAGCGGGCACATCACCGCCGTGGGCTTCGACCTCTACTGCCAGCTCCTCAAGCAAAGCGTCGCGTCGCTCAAGGGCGAGAAGGTCGCCCCGCGAACCGAGGTGCGCCTGAGTCTTGGCTTCCTCGCGATGAATCCCGGCGAGGAACATCAGGGCGCCAAACCCAAGACCAAGCCCTCCGAGTTTCCCGAACTCCAACCTGGCCTGACCGACATCGAGATCCCCCGCGAGAACCTCGTCCGCTGGGTGGAAGACGATGACGACTCCGGAACCGCGTCCGCCAAGCGCCGGACCCCGGGCGCCGAACCGCCCAAGACACCGGCCTACCTGCCGCTCGACTACGTGCGTGAGTCCGAGCACCGGCTCGAAATCTACCGCAAGCTCGCCCAGGCCACCCAGCGGACTGAGCTGGAGGCCTTGCAGCGCGAACTGCGGGACCGTTTCGGCCCCCTGCCGACGTCCGTGGAACTGCTGGTCAGCGTCCACGAACTCCGCGTGCTGGCCGCCGCGAAGCAGGTCACGGCGGTCGAGGTCGCGGAGGACAAGGTGAAGCTCTTCCGCGGCCGCGAGCCGATCACGATCGGCGGCTATTTCCCGCGCCTCGCGAAGCGTGAGGCCAAGGGCCGGATGGCGGAATTGCGCAAGCTGTTGCTCGGGCTCTGACCCCGCCGGCCCCGCTACTGTAGGTGTTCGGCCTACAAGAAAATCGTCCGCCGGACGACACGGCCCAGCCTCAAGCTAATCGGCCGCCCGCCGACTGCTTATCCCAGACACATGCTCCTTCCGGCCTCCAGCCCGACGCCTGTTCTACCCGTGAATCCGGGTGATTCCAACACGTCCCCCGGCGGGTTGGGGACCGGCCCACGCCCGGAGCCTACCCGGTCGCGGTCGCAATAGGGGGCAACACCAATTCGTCCACCATGCAAAACGCTCAACCCAAAACTGCTCAGACGCGCTCCCCGGACCGCAAGTTCCTGACGTTCGCCCTGGGCCGGGCGGCCTACGGGATCGATGTGCTCAAGACCCGGGAAATCATTCGCCTCGTTGACATCACCGAGGTGCCCCGGATGCCCGACTACGTCAAAGGCGTGATCAACCTCCGCGGACGCATCATCCCCGTGATCGACCTGCGGCTCCGCTTTGCCCTCGGCGCGGCCGAATCCACCGAACGAACCTGCATCGTCGTCGTGCAAGTCTCCCTGCCCGGCGACACCTCACTCCAGATGGGGCTCGTCGTGGATGGCGTCGAGGAGGTCATCAACCTGAGCGACGCCGACATCGAGGCCCCGCCCTACTTTGGGGCCGGACTGCGCCCCGAGTGCATCCTCGGCATGGCCAAGGTCAAGGACTTGGTCAAGACCCTGCTCGACATCGATCGGGTCGTCGCCGCCGAAACCCTCGCGGGGTTCCAGGCTGCGCTCGAAAGCCCCCGCTGACATCCGTTCCCAACGCCAAGCATCCACCCCGACAGAATCCATGAAATTCACCAAAACCATCGGCACCAAGCTGGTGATTACCGCGGCCACCGCCATCCTGCTGACCGTGCTGGTCGCCGTCTTGGTCCAGCACCGCCTGATCCGGCAGCAGGGCATCGAACAGGTGCGCAGCACCATGAAGGCCGCCATCATCGAGGCGGAAGCCACGCGCGCCACCGTCTCCAACCTTAACCGCCGGGAAGCCTTCAACCGCGAGAAACTCATCGCGGACTTCAAGGCCTCCGGCGATCTGCGCGGCTCGGCCCTCTACGAGACGGTGCCGGTCGTCGCCGCCTGGCGCTCCATCGAAAAGGTGGCGGAGGTGGAAGGCTACGACTTCCGCATCCCCAAGCACCAGGCACGCAATCCGAAGAACCTGCCAACCCCGGAGGAAATTCGCATCCTCACCGCGTTCGAAAGCGGCTCCACCAACGAGTTCTTTGAGGTGGATACCGCCCGCAACCGCATCACCTACGCCCGCCCGATCGTCCTGAGCAGCGACTGCCTGACCTGCCACGGCGATCCGAAGAACAGCCCCACGGGCGACGGCAAGGACATCCTGGGCTTCGCAATGGAAGGTTGGAAAGCCGGCGACGTCCGGGGCGCCTTTGTCCTCAGCACCACCATGGAGCGGGTCGAGAAGATCCAGAAGGCGGGCATGCTGGCGGTGCTGGGCTGGATGGTGCCCCTCGCGGTGCTCGTCTGCGTCGGCTTCTCCATTGTCAGCCAGCGCAACATCGTGGCGCCGATCAAGCGCATCATCGAGTCACTCCGCGAAGCCAGTGCCCAGACCAACGGGGCCGCCGGCGAGATCGCCTCGTCCAGCCAGAGCCTGGCCGAGGGCGCCAGCGAACAGGCGGCCAGCCTGGAGGAGACCAGCGCCTCGCTCGAG
>JBIIUN010000541.1:0-3200 GCA_044339945.1 Kapaibacterium sp. (SeqCode) | reverse complement strand
AAGGCGCGCTGCCCCTGCCGGCCTAGGTCGGACAGGAGCAGCACCCGGACGCCGGCGAGGTTCCGGCGCAACACCACCGCGTTGTCGTCGGCCGTGGTGAAGCGGTCCGTGGGCGCCGGATGCAGGACTTCCCAGCCGGCGAGCCGGTCGCCCGCGCCGATCCGCTGGCGGGGAATTGACCGTTCGTCGGCCAAGGTGAGCAGCCGGCGGAAGGCGGGCGAACGGGCGTTGGTGGTGCCGAGCGCGAGGGACCGGACGGCGATTTCGTTGAGCAGGACTTCGCTGCCGCCGAGGTGCTGGAGATCGCCGTGGGAAACGACCAGGCGCGGGACGGAATTCCAGCCGTGCGCATGCAGGAACGGGACGGTCAGGGCGGTGGCGGTCGATTCGCTGCCGGTGTCGATCAGGAGATCGTCCGCGCGTCCCGGGGCGTCGAAGACGATCGCCTTGCCGCCGGTCAGCAGGGTCAACGAGGTCCGGTGGGCGGCCTGCCAGCCGGCGAACAGGGCGGCGGCACCGATCAGGCCCAGCGCGGCGAGGAACCATTTCCGGACACCTTCGCGCCAAGCCCAACCGGTCGCGAGCGCGAGCATCGCGGCGTAATACGGCAGCCACCACGGCCACGGCGGGGCCGCCACATACCAGATGCCGCCGGGCGTTTCGGCCGCCAGCCGGCTGGCGGCCACCATCGCGCGCATCCAGAGCCAGGCGCCGGCGTTGAAGACCTCGCCGAGCGCCGGCCACACTTCGCCGACGAGCAGCGAGGCGACATTGGCGGCCAGGGTGAGCCCGGACAGCGGCACGACGACCAGGTTGGCGAGGAGGCTCACCGGGTTCAGCAGGTGGAAATAATGCACCGTCAGCGGCAGGGACGTGAGCTGCGCGGCGATGCTGGCGGCCAGCAGCAAGGCAAGGCGGCGCAAGGGCACTTCGAGCCAGCGTTGCCAGCGCGGGCGCAGCTCATCGGGCAGGAAAGGATCCGGGTCAAAGCGCAGCAACTGGAGCAGGCGCGGTTCGAGCACCGGCACCAGCAGGGACATGCCGGCGACGACGCCGAAGGACAGCTGAAAACTCGCCTGGAACAATTGTCCCGGCTCCCAGAGCAGCACCGCGAACAGCGCGAGGGCGAGCGAGTTGAAGAGGTCGCCGGGCCGGTGGAGCGTCCAGGTGCCGATGACCACCGTGCTCATGAGGGCGGAGCGGATCGCGGAAGTTTGCCAGCCGGTCGCCGCGACGTAGAACCAGATCAGCGGCACCGCGATCAGCCCGCACCACCGGCGGGGCAGCCGGACGGCGCGGAGCAACGCCACGATGACGCCGGCGATGAGCGCGATGTGCAGCCCGGAGATGGCGAAGACATGCATGGTGCCCGACTCCATGAACACCGTGTCCACCTCGTCGGTGAGCGCCGTCTTCCACCCGAGGGCCATGGCCCAGATCAGGCGCGTGGCCTCGTCATCCGGCAGGCCGCGGGCCAACGTGGCCTGGGCCCACGGCAGGAACCGCTCGCTGAGCGGGGGCCGGCCCACGGCATCGTCCGGGAGCCGCCAGTCGTGGGGGCCGTCCGCAACCAGCATGAACCAGCAACCCTGGTGGCGCAGGTGGTTGGCGTAGTCGAAGAGTCCCGGCGCCATCGGCCCCGGCGGCGGGCGCAGGACCCCGCGCAGTTCGAGCCGCTGGGTGCGGAACAACTCCTTCGGAGGCGCGCCTTTCAAGCTGACCGCCACGGCGCCGCTGGCCGGCTGCCAGGCGCCGCCCTGTTCGAGGGCTTCCACGCGCACGCGGAACAGCGTCCGTCCGTAAAGTTGGCCGCGCCGTTCCACCAGCTTCAGCGCCGGGGTGTCGAGAATTTCGCCGCGCACGGTGACCAGGGCCGTGTTGGTGCCGACCCGCTGGCGCAGGTCCTGGGCGGACGGATAGCCCTGATGCAGCCGGTAATGGATCCAGCCGGCCAGCACGGCCACGCCCAGCAGGACCGGCCAGCGAAACCGTTCCGCGACAGCCGCCCCGACGAGACCGGCGAGGGCGAACCCGAACAACGGCCCGACGGGCGCGGCCCACCACTCACCGAGGACGACCCCAAGCGCGAACAGCAGGGCCGGCCAGAGCAAGGGTCGTTTCATGGGACCGCCGGAGGAGAAACCACGAAGCGCCAGTTGCACAAACCCGAAAGCGCCGCAACCTCCGCCCCCGATGAGCATCGTGACCCGCACCGGCGACGCCGGCACCACCGGCCTCATGTATAACCGCCGCGTCTCCAAGTGCCACCCGCGCGTGGAGGCCTACGGCAGCGTGGACGAGTTAAACGCCGCGATCGGGCTCGCCCGGGCCCAGGCCACGATGCCCTTCCTCAAGGACAGCCTGCCGCCAATCCAGCAGGATCTGGTCATCGCCATGGGCGAACTCGCGACCGGCGTGGACGACCTCGATCGCTATGTGGCCGACGGCTTCAAGTTGGTGACCGATGCCATGACCGCAAAGCTCGACGCAGTGGTCCGCGAACTCGAAGCGCAGCAGATTTCCTTCAAGGGCTGGGCCACGCCGGGCGCCAATTTGCCCGCCGCCGCGCTGGACGTCGCCCGCACGACCGCCCGGCGGGCCGAACGTCGGGTCGTCGCCCTGCACGAGGCCGGACAACTCCGGAACCCGGAGATCATCATTTTCCTGAACCGCCTCAGCGACCTCCTCTGGCTCATGGCCCGCTGGGCCGAGGAACACGAATGGCCGCCCCGCTCCCGCCAGATTCATCCGGTGCCGCCCACGCCGGTGGCCGAGGAAAAGCCCCGCGTCACCCGCCGGGGAAAGAAGCGCGATCCGAACGACGAGATTCCGTTCTAGCGCCGGCTTCACCCGTCACCGACGGGACGCCGTGGCGGTTCATTCCACCAGCGCGTTGATCTGGCTGGCCGCGTAGCCGGCACCGAAGCCGTTGTCGATGTTCACCACCGTCAGGCCGCTGGAGCAGGAATTCAGCATCCCGAGGAGCGCCGTGAGCCCGCCGAAGTGCGACCCGTAGCCCACGCTGGTCGGCACGCCGATGAGCGGCTTCCCGACCAGGCCGCCGAGCACGCTGGGCAACGCCGCCTCCATGCCCGCGACACACACGACCACGTTGGCCGCCTGGATTTCGTCGAGTCGGCGGAATAGCCGGTGAATGCCGGCCACGCCCACGTCGTGGATGCGGCGGACCTCGTTGCCCA
>JBIIUN010000061.1:0-14463 GCA_044339945.1 Kapaibacterium sp. (SeqCode) | reverse complement strand
GCCTCCGCACCGGCAGCCCAGGCCAGGTTGCGGACGTATTGCGGCGGAATCTTCAGGAACGCCCAATCCCGGCCGTCGTGGGCCAGCACGCCGTCGAGGTTGGCGAACAGCATCACACCATCCGCCGCCTGCGCGGCGGCCCAAACCTCCGCGCCGCCAAGATAATCCGCCGCCCGCCAACTACGGATCACCGGCAAGCCGGCTTCCGGGTCGGCCAAGTTGGCAGTCTGGCCGAGCGCCGCGGCGGCGGCCAAGGCAGGCCCCAGCGTCAACCACCGGCGAAGAAATGAGAGCGAACGAAACAACGGCGCGAGTTAACCGGTCCGTGCGCCACCCGACAACCCTCGCGTCGCTCCGGCGTGGGTCGCACCTGAACGACGTGTGCGGGGACGGCGCCGCCAAAGTGCTGCCGGCATCTTGCCGGCAGTGCCTGATGTCTCGCACCGCAGAGCGCTGGGGAGCGGGCGGCCGCGACCGGGGAACTTTTCCCGCCCCCGGTTTGTGGCTACTTCGGGGTTCCGCCGGTTGGAAGCCCGCGGCACGATGGGTCGCGAATCAGGCTGGTCCCCGGCGGCTGACTTCCTAAGCTCGCCTGCGAAATGTCTTCCCTGCCCGCGCTCCTTGCTGCCGGTGGTCTGCTTGCCGGCGGCTCGCTCCTCGCGGCGGATTACCTGCGCGAGGTGAAGCCGGTGCTCACGGAGCATTGCGTGACTTGTCACGGTGCCGACCAGCCGAAAGGTGGACTCCGACTCGATACGGCCGCGGCGGCCCGCCGGGGCGGCGAACACGGTCCGGCATTCGTGGCCGGCCGGGCGGACGACAGCCTGCTCGTCCAGGTCTTGGAAGACCGTCACGCCGAGGTGTCCCGGATGCCTTACAAGAAGCCGGCGCTGACGGCCGCGCAGATCGCCACGGTGAAGGCGTGGATCAATGCCGGAGCGCAGTCCCCCGCCGACGAAGTGGCCGGGGTGAAGGTGCATTGGGCCTTTATTGCGCCGAAGCGGCCCGCGTTGCCGACGGTGAAGCTACGCGGCTGGGTCCGGAATCCGATTGATCACTTCGTGCTCGCCCGGCTGGAACAGGAAGGACTCGCGCCGTCGCCCGAGGCGGACCGGGTCACGCTGCTGCGGCGGGCGCATTTGGATCTCACCGGCTTGCCGCCCACTCCGGTGCAGGTGGACGACTTCCTCGCCGATGCCCGGCCCGACGCCTACGAACGCGTCGTCGAGGATTTGCTCGCCTCGCCGCATTATGGGGAACGCTGGGCACGCCACTGGCTCGACCTGGCGCGTTACGCCGATTCCAACGGCTACAGCATCGACGCCCCGCGTTCGATCTGGCCGTGGCGCGACTGGGTGATCCGCGCGTTCAACGAGGACAAATCGTTCAACGAGTTCGTCATCGAGCAACTTGCCGGCGATCTCCTGCCCGCGGCCACCTTGGAGCAGCGGGTTGCCACCGGCTTCCACCGCAACACGCAGATCAACGAGGAAGGGGGCATTGATCCCGAGCAATTCCGGATCGAGTCCGTGATCGACCGCGTGAACACCACCGGCACGGCGTTGCTTGGACTCACGGTCGGGTGCGCGCAGTGCCACGACCACAAGTTCGACCCGATCAGCCAGCGCGAATACTTCCAGCTCTACGCCTTCTTCAACCAGCAGGACGAGCCCAGCCTCGAAGCCGGTTCGCCCGAACAGTTCGCCGCCCGCGAAGTCGTCCGGGAACGGGTGAAACCGCTGCGCGCCGCGTTGGACACGCTCGCGGAAGCGCTGAAGCCGAAGTTCGCGGAGTGGGAAGCCGGCCTCACTCCCGAGGCGCGGGAGAAGCTGCCGCTTGAAGTGCGTAACGTGCTCGGACTCCTGCCCGCCGACCGCAAGCCGGCTCAGGTGAAGGTCGCGCTCGAAGGCTTCTACCGCACCCAACCCGGCTACCGTGAAGCAGAACAACGGCTGAAGTCCGCCGCGAAGGACGAACCCGTCCTGCCGAGGACGCTCGTGCTGGCGGAGCGGAAGGAGCCGCGCGACAACTTCGTCTTCATCAAGGGCGACTTCACCCGGCGAGGCGCGGACGTGACGCCCGGAACTCCGGCGGTGCTGCATCCCTTCCTGAGTGGGACAGGCTTCCAGCCTGTCTCCGGGGCTTCCAGCCCCGGAGTTGCCAACGGGTTGGAAGCCCGCAAGACAGGGAAGGATGCCCGTCCCACTTCGCCCACGCGCCTTGACCTTGCCCGCTGGCTGATGAGCCCGGCGAATCCGCTGACCGCCCGTGTGACGGTGAACCGCGTTTGGCAGCAGTATTTCGGTCTCGGAATCGTCCCGACCGAAAACGATTTCGGGACGCAGGGCACGCCGCCGACGCACCCGGAACTGCTGGATTGGTTGGCGGCGGAGTTCAGCGAGCCGGAGATAGGGGATCGGAGTTCGAAGATCGAAAGACCAGGCGCCTCAGCCCGATCTTCGATCTCCGAACTCCCAACTCCGGCCGCCTGGTCCCTCAAACATCTGCAGCGGCTTATCGTCACCTCCGCGACCTATCGGCAGGTGTCCAAGGTGCGGCCAGAACTGGCGGAGAAAGATCCGACCAACAAGCTGCTCGCCCGACAGAACCGCCTGCGGCTCGACGCCGAGATCGTGCGCGACGTGGCGCTCGCTGCGAGCGGCCGGCTGAACCCGAAGGTCGGCGGGCCAAGCGTGTTCCCGCCGCAACCGGACGGGGTGATGAACCTTGGCCAGTCGAGTCGCGAGTGGAAGGCGAGCGCGGGCGACGACCGGTTCCGCCGCGGGATGTATACGTTCTACTGGCGCGCCACGCCGCACCCGGCACTCGCCGTGTTCGATACTGCGGATGCCTTCAGCGCCTGCACGCGGCGACTCCGTTCCAACACGCCGCTCCAAGCGCTCACGCTGCTGAACGATGCCGCCTTCGTGGAACTCGCCGGCGCGCTGGCGCAGCGGATTCAAGCCGAAGCCCCGGAGGCGCAGCGACTCGAATTCGGTTTCCGGCTCTGCACCGGCCGAACGCCCAAACCAGCGGAACGGGCGCGGCTGCAAACGCTGCTGGACGAAGAAATCCGCGACGGCGGAACGGTGAAGGCGTGGCAAACCTTTGCCCGCGTGCTGCTGAACCTCGACGAAACGATCACCCGGGAATGAACAGGTTTGCCCCAACATCCCAGCCGGAGCCGCAGCCCGGAGGGCTGTCAGCCATTCGCCGGAGGTTGAGCGCGAAGCGCGACACCTCCGGTCGGCGGCGCGAAAGGGTCGGCACCCTGAAGGGGTGCCAGCGGGCTCCGTTTCCGGCACAGAATCTCAGCCGCCTGGCACCCCTCCAGGGTGCGTTCGTTCCGGCCGGGTTCCGGGGATGTCGCTGCGCTCAATCCCCGGCTAATGGCTGCCAAGCCTCCGGCTTGGAACGGGCGGGTTGCGGGGCGACCCATCGGCGGGGGCGCAAAACAATGGTGCCGTGTATGGCCGCTACGAATGCCTGGATCGGCGCGTCAGCGTCTTGGAGTGCGGTGGCTGGCCACCGCTTTTCCCCGCCGGACGCGCGGAGAATCACCGTCACCTTGGCCGGATCGACACGCTCAAAGCGGCAGCTCCGCTCCGCTTCGCCGCCGCAGTCCAAGACGCTGCCGCGCCAACTACCGTCCTCCCTTCGCGGCTTCGCGCCTTCGCTGTTCACCCCATGAACGACTCACCGTCCAACCCGCTCGCTGCCCTCACCCGCCGGCACTTCTTCAGCCGGTGCGGCATGGGACTTGGTTCCATTGCGTTGGCGTCGCTAATGGACCGGGCGCAGTTGCTGGGTGCCGGGCAGGCTTCGCATCCGTTGGCGCCGAAACCGACTCAGTTTCCGGCGCGGGCCAAGAACGTCATCTACCTGTTCATGGCGGGCGGGCCGTCGCAGTTGGACCTGTTCGATCACAAGCCGCGGCTGAACGCGCTCAACGGCCAGCCGATTCCCGACTCGTATCTCGAAGGCAAGCGGTTCGCCTTCATGGACAGCTCGTTCAAGAACAAGTCCACGCTGCTCGGCACGAAACGCGCCTTCCGCCAGCACGGCCAGTCCGGCATGTGGGTGAGCGAACTGTTCCCGCACACCGCCGGCATCGTGGACGACGTGAGTTTCGTCCGCACGGTCGCCACGAACGTTTTCAACCACGCGCCGGCCAAGCTCTTCATGAACACCGGTTCGGCGCAATTCGGCCGGCCGAGCATGGGCGCGTGGGTGACCTACGGCATCGGCAGCGCGGCGGACAACCTGCCCGGCTTCGTCGTGCTCCAGAGCGGTCCGCGTGGTCCCCGGGGCGGTGCGGTGAACTGGGGCAGCGGTTTCCTGCCCACATCGTATCAGGGCGTGCCGTTGCGCGGACAGGGCGAACCGATCCTCAACCTCACCACGCCGGAAGGCATCAGCGCCGAACGCCAGCAGCGCGCCATCGCGGCGGTGAAGGACCTGAACCTTCAGCGCCTCGTCGAGACCGGCGACCCGGAGATCGCCACGCGCATCGCCGCCTACGAGATGGCTTACCGGATGCAGACCAGCGCGCCCGAGGCGATTGACCTGTCCGGCGAGAGCGACGCCACGTTGAAGCTCTACGGCGTGGACAAAGCCAAACCGTCCTTCGCCCGCAATTGCCTGCTCGCGCGTCGCCTCATCGAGCGTGGGGTGCGGTTCGTGCAGTTGTATCACACCAACTGGGACAGCCACGGCGGTCCGGGCGAGAACCTGGAGAACGACTTCGAGAAGGTCTGCCGTGAAGTGGACCAGGGCCAGGCGGCGCTGGTGAAGGATCTGAAATCCCGCGGCCTGCTGGACGACACCTTGGTGATCTGGGGCGGTGAATTCGGCCGCACGCCCATGGGTGAAAGCCGGGAGAAGACCGGCCGCAACCATCACATTGAAGCCACGACCATGTGGCTCGCCGGCGGCGGCGTGAAGTCGGGTTACATCCTCGGCGAGACGGACGAACTCGGCTTCAGCCCGGTGGCGGACCGGGTCCATGTCCACGATCTGCACGCGACGATCCTCCACCTGCTCGGCCTCGACCACAAACGGCTCACCTTCCGCTTCCAAGGCCGCGATTTCCGCCTGACGGATGTGCATGGGGAATTGGTGACGAAGGTCCTGGCCTGACCGGCCGGCGGCTCTACGTGGAAATACGTATGGCCAGGCGGGCTGCCCCGTTTTTACGGTGATCGCCGTATGACCGATAACCTGTCCGCACCCCGACTTGGCCTCGCCGGCCTGGCCGCCTTGGCTGCGGTCGTCCTGGCCAACCCTGCCCTCGCCCAGACCAATGCCACTTGGAAGGGTCGCCCGTTTGTGAAGGTGCTCGCCCAACTGGATCCCATCCCGGGGGCGAGCGGAGCCGTATTCACGACCATCGAGCGGTTTACCCTGCGCGACGGCAAGCTCCACATCGTCGCCGGCGAGAGTTCGAACCGGAAAGGCCTGTTCCGCTGGCACAACGGCGCGCTGAACAAGCTGGTTTACACGGACACGCCCGCCGGCACCGGCAACAATTTCGACACGGTTCATTTCACTACGGACGAGACGGAAGGCGCGCTCAACTTCGTGGGTGAAGTGTTTTTCGGCCGGCCGGGGTTTGTTTACGGCCTCTTCGAGTGGCGCAACGGCACCATCACCAAGGTGCTCGATACGGCGACGGAATTCGGCGGCAAGACTGCCCTGGGATTCGGCTATCCCGTTCGCCGGGGGCACGAGGTGGTCTTCGGCTCCCAGTTTGTCGAGGGCGGCGCGATGAAAAACGGCATCTTCCGCTGGAATGGAACCGCCGCGCAGACGGTCGTCCAGACCGGCGACGACCTGCCGGGATCCCTCGGCGGTTTCACCGGCCAACCCGACCGCTATCAGATCGCCTTCGATGGGCAGAGCGTCGGCTTCGTCGCCTCGGCCGATCCTCAGGGCAAGGGTCCCTACGGCATGTATCGCGCCGGCCCGGATGGCGTCCTCACCAAGCTGATCGACGGCAATGATCCCCATCCCGCCCAAAACGGCGCCCGGACCTATTTCCAACGCGAGGCCGCGTTCGTGAACTTGGATTTGGACGGAACGAATACCTTCCTCGGCGTTTTCGAGGCAGTCTCGGCGGCCGGCACCGGCAACAGCTTTTACACGACGGGAGCCCGCTTCACCGGTGGCGCGATGAACGTGGCGACGGCGACGTTTGGCACGGACGGAACCCGGGAAGTGCTGCTGCGCTCTCCGCGCATTCTCGATGGAAAGACCGTCACCGGCATGTTGCAGGTGGACGGGCACGGAGACGACGTGGCGCTCCTCGTGACCTTCGACGACTTCACCCAGGCCATCTACGCCGCCATCGGCGCCACCGTGCAACCGCCCGTGGCTCCAATCCTCGCCGCACCCACCTTGGCCGACGGCAGCGTGACGCTGCGGTTCGCCTCGCTGGTCGGGAAAACCTACCGCGTGGAGTTCCGCGCGGCGTTGGGCGACCCGGCCTGGACCGCGCGTGGCGACCTCGCCGGCACGGGCGCGGAACTGACCTTCAGCGAGACGGCGGCAACCGCCGGCTTCTACCGCGTCACCTTGCTGCCCTGAAGCCGCAGCAGGCTGCGCAGGTAACGCCCGGTGTGCGACTCCGCGACGTTGGCCACCTGTTCCGGCGTGCCTGCGGCGACGATTTGGCCGCCGGCTTCGCCGCCTTCGGGGCCGAGGTCAATCACCCAGTCGGCCTCGGCGATCAGGTCGAGGTTGTGTTCGATCACGATGACGGTGTGGCCGGCGTCCACGAGGCGTTGGAGCACCTCGACGAGCCGGCGCACGTCCTGCATGTGCAGGCCGATGGTGGGTTCCTCGAGGATGAAGAGATCGCGTTTGGGCAAACTTTGAACCTTGAACTTCGAAGCCTGAACTTCGAGCGCCGCGTTTGCCGCGGCCTTCAAGCCCCCGAGCAGATGCGAAACGAGCTTGATGCGTTGGGCTTCGCCGCCACTGAGCGTGGGGCTGGTTTGGCCGAGCCGGAGATAGTCGAGTCCGGTGTCGTGCAAGGCTTCGAGCGGGCGGAGCAGCTTGCGGTGCGCCGCGAAGAATTCCAGCGCCTCGGCCACGGAGAGGTTCAGGACGTCGGCGATGGACTTGCCCTGCCAGGTGACGTCGAGGGTCTCGGGATTGAAACGTCCGCCGCCGCAGCGTTCGCACTTCACTTGGGCCGTCGGCAGGAAGTTCATTTCCAGCTCGATCACGCCCTTGCCCTCGCAGTCGGGACAGCGGCCCTGCGCGGAGTTGAAGCTGAACCGGCCGGGGCCGTAACCGCGGAGCTTGGCCTCGGTGGCGGAGGCGAAGAGCTGCCGGATGTCGTCGAAGAAACCCACGTAGGTCGCGGGCGTGGAACGCGGCGTGCGCCCGATGGGCGACTGGTCCACCTCGTGGACGGCGTTGAGGACTTCGAAGCCGGAAACAATTGCGGACTGCGGATTGCGGATTGCGGATTTGGCGGGCTTCGCCAGGGCGGCTTCAACGGCGGGGAAGAGGCAGTCCTTGATCAAGGTGCTCTTGCCGGAGCCACTGACACCGGTGACGGCGATGAAGCGGCCTAGCGGGAAGTGGACGGTAAGGTCCTTGAGGTTGTTCTTCGCGGCGTGGTGCAGGACCAAAGTAGGGCAGGCTGCTAGCCTGCCCGGGTCGTTCGATTTATTCCCCTTCGCCGGTTTCGCCGCCTTGGCGGGCAGGCTGGCAGCCTGCCCTACGTTGACTGGCCGCCGTTCCCCGCGGGTCGGATAGGTCTTCGTTTCCAGCGCCTTCAGCATCTGGCCGGTGAGCGAATCGGCGTGCGACAAGAGCTCCGGCAACGTGCCGGCGGCGACCACGCGGCCGCCGTTCACGCCGGCGCCGGGGCCGAGGTCGATGATGTAGTCCGCGCGACGCATCGTCTCCTCGTCGTGCTCGACCACGACCAGCGAATTGCCGCGGTCGCGGAGCTGATGGAGGCAGTCGAGCAGGCGGTCGTTGTCGCGGTTGTGTAGGCCGATGGTCGGTTCATCGAGCACATAGAGCACGCCGCTGAGGTTCGACCCGAGCTGGGCGGCAAGGCGGATGCGCTGGCCTTCGCCGCCGCTGAGCGTGATGACGCTGCGGCCCAACTGGAGATAACCGAGCCCAACTTCGCGCAGGAAACGGAGCCGCTCGCGGATCTCCGGCACGATGTCCCGGGCAACCTCGGCGGCGCGGCCTTCAAGCCGGAGCGAATCGGCCCAGGCAAAGGCGGCGTCCACCGTGAGCGAGGCGAGGTCGTTGATCGTCGGGGCAGGGTTTTTGATTTTTGATTTTTGATTTTCGACTGAACCGCCGGCCGGCCGCCGCCCCGGTGCTTCAATCGGCAATCGTAAATCGCCAATCGTCAATCTCACCGCCCTCGCCTCCGGCTTCAGCCGGGCACCGTGACACTCGGGGCAGGTTTCGCGTTTGCCGTCCGACCAGCGCCACCAGCTTTCCTCGATGGCGTCGGCGTTGGCGCCGCGTTCCGTGTCAGGGATGTAGAAGAGTTCGCCGAAGCCGCGGCATTTCGGGCACCAGCCCTGGCTGGAGTTGTAGGAGAAATTCTTGGGATCCAGCGGCGCGAAGCTGCGGCGGCATTGCGGGCAGGAACGGTCCGTGGAATGCACCGTGAGCCGGCCGCGCTTATCGAGCGCGAAGAGCACGCCTTTGCCGATGGTCAGGGCGTCGTCCACAAGCTGGCGTGGGTCAGGCGTCAGGGGGGCGGACTTTCCAGTCCGCCCGGTGGCGCTGCGGACTGGAAAGTCCACGCTCCCGGCCGCCAGCGTGCCGATGACCACTTCGATGTCGTGCTCCTTGAAGCGGTCCAGGCGGAACGGTTCGTCGGTGCGATACCATTTGGCATCGGCGCGGATTTCCTCGTAGCTGTGTTTCCGGGCCCAGTCGGCGATCTCGCTGTGGAAACCCTTCCGGTTGCGGACGACCGGCGCGAGCAGCGTGAGTTCGCCGCGCGCCTTCGCCTCGGCGGCGAGGGTCAGGCGGAGTTCGTCGCGGGTCTGGGCAGCGACGGGAACCTCGCAATCCGGGCAGTATTGCGTCCCCAGCCGGGCGAAGAGCAGGCGGATGAAGTGATAGATTTCCGTGACGGTGGAGACTGTGCTTTTGCCGCCGCCGCGCGTGGTGCTCTGCTCGATGCTGACCGTGGGTGGCAGGCCGGCGATGAGGTCCACGTCGGGCCGGGCGAGCTGTTCGACGAACTGCCGGGCATAGGCGCTCATCGAGTCGAGGAACCGCCGCTGGCCCTCGGCGAACAGCAGGTCGAAGGCAAGGGTGCTCTTGCCGCTGCCGCTCACGCCGGTCACGACCACGAACTTGCCCCGCGGGATGTCCACGGAAAGGTCCTTCAGGTTGTGCTCGCGCGCGCCCCGCACGGCGATGGCGTCGGCGGGCAAGTCGGTGAAGGCAGTGGCGGCTTCGGTGTCGTTCAACACGGGCGAAGGGTTAGCACGGGGGGATTGCGCTGACCAATGACGGATTGCCCCGCCGAACAGGGAAACGTCGCAAAAGCCGCAAGCTAAGCGCCCGTCTTGCCCTCGGCGGTGCGTAAACCGTGCCAGCGAAGGAGCATTTCCGCCCGGACGAGCCCGGTTTCGTGGCCGGGGCTGTGCGTGTCCGGCCAAGCTGGGAGCGACTGGCCGGCGACGGGTTGAGGCGACTCGCGGGCTGTGTGCCCTCGGTAGTGCTACGGATGGCCCATCCGTAGTTATACGGACCCGCCGCCGTGCAAATACGGATTCACTTCGGGCGCTGTTGCTGGGTTACTTACGAAGTGCTTGCCCGGAACCAATTCCCCCTGCCGCTGTGATCATCCCGGCTTCCCGGCGAAATCTGCTCCCGCCGTGGTGGCTGGATCGGTCCGGTGCGGCTCGGGAAAACAGTTTTGGAAAAGGTGCGATGTTTAGTCCGGAACCGGTTATAGCTGAGTTGGGAATTGTAACCTCGCCGGACAAGTTGAACCCCCGCCCCTAAATCGCCGATGAAGAGATGCTGGACGAACGAGGAGGCGCCTGATGGCGCGCGGACCGAGGCCTCGGCGGCGCGTGGCTGGGTGCGGCGGCGGGCGGTGGCGGCGGTGTGCTGGGGGCTGGTGACGGGGACGGCGGTGGCGGTGCCGTTCACGTATCAGGGGCGGTTGGTGGACGGGACGGCCCTGGCGAACGGGAACTACGAGCTGCGGTTCCGGCTGTTCGACAGCCTGGCGGCTGGAACCCAGGTCGGGGGCGAGGTTTCGCTGCCCACGGTGGGCGTCACCAACGGCCTGTTCACGGTGCAGCTGGAATTTGGCAATGGCGTGTTCACCGGCGCGGACCGGTGGCTGGAACTGTCGGCCCGGCCGGCCGGCGATCCCGGTGCGTTGTCGGTATTCGACCCGCGCCAGCCCATCACGGCGGTGCCCTACGCCCTGTATTCGCTGGCAGGTTCCGGGGATGCCGCGGCGCTGACCTCCGGCCTGCTGCCGGACGCGCGGCTGAGCGGGAACATCGCCCGCAGCGCGGACCTCCTGACTTTCAGCAACACCTTCGGGGCGCGGCTGGGGGCCACCAATGACGCGCTCCAGGCCCAGCTGAACCAGCTTTCCGTCCGGCTGGACCAGCTCACGACGTCGCTGCTGGGCGTCTCCAACCAATTTGTCGCGCAACTGCCCCCGGGAGTCGTCGTGGCCTCGGTGCAGGCCAACGATACCGCGCTGCTCGGGCAGGGCCTCGCGCCGCTGGCCAAACTGGACGCGCCCGGCTGGAAGAACGGCGCCGCGGCCAACGCGCCCGGCGCCCGTCACGACCACACGGGCGTGTGGAGCGGCAGCCGGCTGCTGGTCTGGGGCGGCACCGTGGCGGGCTCGCCCGCGGCCACCGGCGGCAGCTACGACCCGGCCACCGACACGTGGGCCGGGATCTCCCCGGTGGACGCGCCGGCGGCCCGGAGCGGGCACACGGCCGTCTGGACCGGGGACCGGATGGTGGTCTGGGGCGGGTTCGGCGCGAATTTCCTCGGCACCGGCGGCGCCTATGCGCCGGCCAGCCAGACCTGGACCACGTTGGCGACCCTTGGGGCGCCCGCCGGACGCGACGGTCAGGCCGCGGTTTGGACCGGTTCAAGGATGCTGGTCTGGGGCGGCCGGAACAGCGACGGCCTGCTGGGCGACGGGGCCGCGTATGACCCCGCCGGCAACGCCTGGGCCGCATTGCCCAGCCTGAACGCGCCCTCGGCGCGCCGGTTCGCGACGGCGGCCTGGGCCGGCGACCGGCTGATCCTCTTTGGTGGGGAAGGCACCACGGGCGCCCTGGGCACCGGGGCCGCGCTGCCGCTGGCCGGCGGCGTCACCCCCGGGGCCTGGACGGCCCTGCCGGCGCTGAACGCGCCCACCGCCCGGCTGGGCCACACCGCGGTGTGGACCGGCACCCGGCTGCTCGTGTGGGGCGGCAAGAATGGCGGCACGCCCCTCGGCGACGGGGCGGCCTACGATCCGGCCGGCAACACGTGGACCCCGCTCCCCACGCTGGGCGCCCCGGCGGCGCGCTCCGGGCACGTCGCGGTGTGGACCGGCACGGAAATGCTGGTGTGCGGCGGCGAGAATGCCGGCGGCCCGCTGGCCACCGGGGGGGCCTACGATCCGGCCACCGGCCGGTGGCGGACCCTTTCAGACGCCGGTCAGCCCGTGGCCCGCAGTGGCGGCGCCGGAGTGTGGTCCGGGACCGAGCTGCTGGTCTTTGGCGGCCTGGCGTCTTCCTCCCCTTCCGTCCCGACAGCCTCGCTGCAACGCCTGAACCCGCAGCCCACCTGGTATCTTTATCGCAAGCCATGAACTCCCGCTTCCGCCCGTTCCTCCTCTGCGTCTGGCTCGCCCTCGCCGCCAGCTTCCACCACGCCAACGCCCAGTGGCTCACCCAGAGTTTTGACCTCAGGGCAGGCTGGAATGCGGTGTTCCTCCACGTCGACGCCTCGCACGCCTCCATCGGAACGTTGCTGGCCACGGATCCGGACGCCTCCATCGAGGAGGTCTGGCTCTGGAAGCCCGATGTTTCCACCGCCCAGTTTGTGCAAAGCCCGGCCCAGCCAACCACCGGGGGCAGCCAGTGGCTCAACTGGACCCGTGTCCAAGGCGGGGCTTCTCCCCTTCAGACCCTGATTCCCAACGCGGCCTATCTCGTGCGGGTGCGCAGCGAGATCGCCAACTACCAATGGCAGCTCAAGGGCAAGCCGGTGGTTCCGCGTTACCAGTGGACCACCTCGGGCCTGAACTTCTTCGGCTTCCCCACCGTGCCGGTGGCCCCGCCCAACTTCGATGACTTCCTCGCCCAGGCGCCCTCCGAGTTCCAGCGCACCGCCGAAATCTACCGTTATCCGGGCGGCGATCTCGGGCCCGGAAATCCGGCCCAGGTTTTTGCCCTGCGCACGACTACGGTGAAGCGCGGGGAGGCTTATTGGATCAGGGCCGGTGAGATCTACAATCGCTACTATGGGCCTTTTGAAGTCGTTTCCGCAGGTGTCGGCCACGTCAACTTTGGCGACAGCCTGAGCTCCGTCGGCCTGCGACTCCGCAATCCCACCGCGAGCAGTGTCACCGTGACCCTTCGGCTCGTCGCTTCCGAGGCGCCGCCGGCCGGCCAGTCCAACATCGTTGCCGTGCCGCCCTTGCTCGTCCGGGGCGAGGCCAATACGACCAACCTGACCTACGGTTATGCGAGTCTGCCGGTCGGGTCGACACAAAGTTGGACCTTGGCCCCCTACGGCCAGGAAGGCTCCGAGCGGGAGATTGTCCTGGGCTTCGACCGGTCGGTGCTGACCGGTAATCCGGGTGATCTCCTGGCCGGCATTCTGCGCTTTACCGATTCCCTCGGCCAATCCCAGGTCGACATCGGTGTGGCCGGCCAGGTAGGGGTCAATACCGGCCTCTGGGTCGGCGGCGCCGCCATCACCCAGGTCGGGCAATACCTGAAGTCCTACAGCCGGGACGGGGCCAACAACCCGATCACGACCACGAACGGCAACTACGTGATCACGGGCACCAACACCAGCCTCGGCGACGTGCCGGCCAGCTATCCGCTGCGCCTCATTGTGCACAGCCCGGCCGCTGGCTCCGCCAAGTTGTTCCAGCGCATCTTTTACGGCTTCAACGCCCTGACCAACCCCATCGTGGCGAATCAGGAGGTTTCGTTGGACCGGCGTCTGTTGGCGGAAGCCCGCCGCATCAGCGCCTCCCACTTGCCCTTCACCGAGGCCAATCCCGGCTGGACTTTCAACGGGTTGCTGGCGCAGGGCGGTGCCCTCACCACCAGCGTGACCAACCGGTTTAACAACCACGAATCCAATCCGTTCCTGCACACCTACCATCCGGACCACGACAACCTCGACGCGCGGTTCCGGAATGAACTCCCGCAGGGCTCGGAATCCTACACCATTGTCCGGGACATCACCCTCAACGTGACGCCGCCCCGGGACGACTTCGCCAGCCGCACTGCCGCCAGCCAGACGCTGAACGGCCAATACGCGGAGACCATTCGCCTGCTGGGCCTCGCGCGGGCGGGCAACACCTTCGACACCCGCACCTTTGAAGTGCGCGGAATCTTCACCCTGAACCGGATTACCGACGTCGCCACCGTCACGCAAACGCCCTGAACTCCGTCGCCGCCCTTTCCAACTCCACCGCTGAATCCATGAACGTCCTCCGTCAGCCCCTTTTCCGTCAGTCCACCCGTCAGTCATTTCCACCAGCCATGAAACGAATCCAAGCCTCTGCGGCACCGCTCCGGGCCGCGCTGTCCGCCCTGCTGCTCGGGGCCTGCCTCGTGCAGGTGTCGCCGGCGCTCGGCCAAGCCAACTCCAACCCGCCCGAGCGCATGACCTACCAGGGTTTCCTCGTCGGCAGCGACGGCGTGGCCCTCGGCAACACGAACCCGCGGAACTATGACGTCGTGTTCCGGATCTATGATGTCGAGAACGGCGGGGTGCCGCTTTGGGGCGAACAGCAAACGGTCACGGTGGACAAGGGTTTCTTCAACGTGTTGTTGGGCGAAGGCGCCGCGGTCGGTGTCCGGCCGGCGCTGTCCTCCCTCTTCAAGGGCGCCACGGCCTCCGACCGGTTTGTGGGCATCACGGTCAACGGCATCGGCGCCGGCGGGGCCAACGTGGACATCCTGCCGCGGCTGCGGCTGATGACCTCGCCCTATGCGTTTCTCGCGCAAAACGCGGTCAAGTTGGTGCAAAACAATGCGGGGGGTGCCGACCTGCTGACGAGCGCCGACAATGTGCTCACGTTCAACGGCCACTTGGACGTCTTGGGCAATAACTCCCTGGAATTCGGGGTGGGCCTGACGAAGCAATCCGATGCCGGCCGGATTGGCTACCAGCTCTTCGGGTCTCCGGCGGACTCGCTCGACATCGTGGGTGCCGGCACGGGTAACAACCGCAAGGTTCGGATCTATG
>JBIIUN010000026.1:0-20331 GCA_044339945.1 Kapaibacterium sp. (SeqCode) | reverse complement strand
CCAAACTGGGCGCCAACACGTTCACCGGCTATCAGGAGGTTCAAAACCACCTGCGCGTTGGCGAACTGACTTCCAGCGTCAACTCAACTGGCTGGGGCGAAGCCTTGATCTTCTCCGGCGCTCCGCGGCCCACTTTGGGATTGGATTCCGACAACTCCGACCCGTTGTGGCTGGCACGCTTCAACTCGGGCAACAACACGAGCGAACTGCGGATGGTCATCGGTGATGATCCCGGTTCAAGTGGTGACGGCTTTGTCATTGGAACGATGGTGGGAAGCGGCAACTTCTCTCAGAGTGCGACGTGGGCGCCCCAAGTCACGATTGATGCTCGGGGATTCATGGGGCTAAACGGCAGGTCCGCGGATTATCCGCTAACTTTCCCCAACACGCTTGGGGATAAAATTTCACTGTGGGGGAATGCCGGTGCCGCTCACTACGGGTTCGGCGTCCAGAACTCCACGTTGCAGATCCACGGGGATGGCTCCAGCTCCCGAATTGCCTTCGGCTATGGGAGCAGCGGTTCGTTCACCTATACTGGGCTCATCAACTACGACGCGATGTATATTTATCATCCGACCACTCCCCAGTTGAATTTGCAGCGCACTTCGTCCGGCACCTACGCGAACGTGTATCACGAGGGCACGCGGATTATCATCGGAATGACCGGCAGTGCCCATGGAGGCAATGGCAGCTACCGCTACGCAAGCTATGATGGCGACAGCAACTGGGACTTTAATTCCGACCGCAAGCTCAAGAAGGACATCACCGACGCGACGCCGGTGCTGGAACGGGCGCTTAAGGTTCAGGTCCGCACCTTCCGCTGGAAGGGCGGCCCGACCGAGGGACCGAAAATGATCGGGGTCATTGCCCAGGAACTGCAACCGCTCTTTCCTGACATGGTGAGCGAGACCGAGAATCCGGAAACCAGGGAAAAGAACCTGTCGGTGGGCTACGGGGACTTTGCCGTGATCGCGATCAAGGCGATCCAAGAAATTAAAGCGCAGCAAGACGCCGAGGTGAAAGACCTCAAGGCGCAGGTTGCCGCTCTCAAGGCCCAGATGAAGGAAGTGCTCCAGGCCGCCGCGGAACTGCGGGGCCAGGCCGACAAGAGCAAGGTCACCGCCTCGGTTTCCAAGTAAGCCGATTCCCGCGAGCCGGCACCCACCGACCGGGTGCCGGTCTGTCCCCGAACCCTTAACTGCCGCACACGATGAAATGGCCCATGAATAGTTTTCGCGCTGTCCCCCTCGTTCTCGGCTGGCTGCTCGGCGCGGCCAGTGCGTTCGGCCAGGTCGCGCTGCCGATCGAGTTCCGCCAAACGGAAACTACGTTCAACTATCAGGACCAGCGCGGTGCGCCCATCTCGGCGACGACCAACAATCCGGCCGGCTCCAGTGGCAACATGCCCACCGGCAACGAGTCCACCGGGATCTTCGTGCCGCCCACGGCCAAACAATTCCGGAACTTCATCGCCTTCGGGGCGGTTCCCGGACTGAAGAATGGTGTCTGGCAGACGGTCAGCAACAACGCGGCCCTCAAGGCGGGTTCGGCTGCCTTTTCGGGAGCGGTTGCGCAGGACATGGGTCGGCCCGTGGCCACCTCCGACGGTGCAGTCTTGATGGTGCTGCGCCGGGCGCAAATCGGGGCGCCTTTCCTCAGCCGGCAGGTGTCCTTCGCCTTTGGCGCGGTCGTTGCGCCGCCATTGAGGGATGAGATCAACAATCTGTTGCCTGAGCTCAACGCCAGCAGCTATTGGCTGCCGGAGCCGTTCACGACCACCGGTCACACCAATTCCGGCTACTACTGGAGCCCCCATGCCCGGTTGGTCTTTGCGACCCAGCCCGGACCGCTGGCGATTACGTGGGTCAAGAACTTGCCCATTCCGGTGAACCAAGTGGTCAGCTACACCAACCCCAATGGGTCATCGAGCTTCCGGACCAACGGGGCCAACAAGTTCCTACTCTACACCGAACGTTACATCGTCTCGGGCGGCGCCGCCAAGCCGCCCCGGAAGATGTATTGGACCGAAAAGGGTTTCCGCAACATCGGCAAGCCGATTGTCGTGCCCACGGCCCGGGTGAGTGCCGTCAACATCGTCTACAACAACGGATTCCCGAGAACTGTCGCCAACGAGTTTGTCGGCGTCGGTGGCACCAGTCCCACGGACGGCAGCACGAACTCGACGCTGAGGGAGCTGCGAACCCTCTGGTATGAACAGGGAACGATCAATGCCTTCAACCAGGAAGGCCGCGTCTTCGTCGAGTTGCTGGGTGACCTGCGCTCGGATGGCGAGACGTATGTCCCGCTGGGCACCGAGATCGTGGACGTTACGAAGCAACCACAACCTCTGGATGTGACGGTGGAACTGGGCGAACGCGTCATTCCTCCGGACGGAGGCAGCTTGGATGAGTTGGTGCCGTCGCCGGTCAACCAAGGCACCACGACCACGTTTGCCTACCAGCACAATGTCAACGGGGCGGAACGACCCCAGTTCTGGGCCACCCGCGAAACCCGGAACCTGAACGATTATCTCGTGCACTGGATGGAGACCGGCGAGGCCGGGCTGCAATGGCCGAAAACCTTTGGTCGGTATAGCTTCGTGTGGCCGACCAACGTCGCGCAATACAGCCTGTATGTCCGTCCGGCGGTCGCCACCGACTTGGAAGCCCAGAAGACGGCCGTCCTGATCGAGCCGGTCAACGCCCCGATCATCGAGTATCAGGACCCCCTGGATTTTCCCCGGGCGAAGTTCACCCCCGACCTCAAGTTCTACACCTTCTTGTCGGCCAGCCAGCCCGTGCACCGCACACTGCTCCGGATGACGTCGGGTGAGGAAATCGGCTTCGAGCGGGTGTTTTCGTGGTTCGACGGCAATCTGCGCACCACCAACTTCCTGGCCAGCACGATCGCGACGAACCTGAACGGCTGGAATGGCACCACCTTTGTGTGGCCTGAAGAATTGAAGGCCCCTCGCGTCGTGAACCAGACCGTGGCCGTCGGCGAGCGGATCAATCCGCCCGCCGGGGAAGTTGGCAGCCTGACGGGACAGTCGTATCTGGCGGGCTATCTCAACGAGGCGATTGGCCGGTCGTTTCACCCGACCGCCTACAAAAACCCCTTCAATGATGGTTTCGAGGCGGCCAACACGGGGGCGATCATCCCCGTAAATGCCATCCCCGGGACGAACCAGCTCGAAGTCTGGTGGTTCCGGCCAAATACCACCACCGCCGGCCTCAATGCGGGCAACAACACCTTGGGTTTCCGACCCGTTTACTGGCCGTCGGTCATGGGCCGATACACCGTCGTCTGGCCCAGCAGCCCACGCGAGATCGTGCTGGCTAGCAAGCTGGGCGGCACCCAGCTTTCAACCTCGGAAGCGTTGGGCACAATCTATGCCCAGAACGTGAAGGGTGCGACTGGCTACAACCCCAACGAGGAGCACGCCATCATGTCCGGGGGCACACCATTTGCGACCCGGGACGACCTCAACATCATCACCCAGACGAACAACGAATATTCTTCGCACCCGTTCGTTTTGGTCGACTTCAAGGCCCCGGACGGCCGTCCGGCGATGGCGACGTTCAAGGTGCTACGCGAGAAGCCGGAAGCCGGTTGGGTGTTCGACTACATCGTGCCGGCCGGCCAGTTGTTGCAGCCGCCTCCGCCGCTGCAATTCCTGCCGAAGCCGATTGAAGGAAGCGGCGATACCGCGCTCAACTACAACACCGAACCCCCCAGTGCGAGTGGTGATCTCCCCGGGGGATGGAACCCTGACACCGACAACGCACCCTTTGCGCATTATCAGCGCTTCACGTATCGCGACCGGCGCCATGACTTCTGGGTTTACCGAGGACCGAATCGGGGACTGGAACCGCTGCAGGCGGGCACCTTTGACGCCAACGCGCGGACCTTCAGCGCCATCACTGCGGCCAGGGCCGTGGTAGGCCAGCCGTTCAGCCTCTCGCTGCATGTCTCCCGACAGGACGAATATCTGAGCCTGACCGTGGCGGGCGCGCCGGGTTGGTTGTCGCCGAACGGACTCACGGTTCAAGGCACCCCCGCACTCGCGGATGTTGGAACCACGGCCGTGCAGTTGGTAGTGCGGGATCTCTACGACAATACCCGGGTGACCAATGCGGTCAGCCTGGAAGTGGTGGCTACCGGTTCGGTGTTGGCCCAGGCCCCGCTCCAACTGGTGAGCAGCAACAGCTACACCGGCAGCGTGATCACGTTCACCAATCGCCCGCCGTTCCTGGCTGCGTCACCGGCGCCGTCGAACAGCTTCACGCTCCGTTATTACTACAAGACGTTGCCCGACTTTGCTTGGCCGGGCCTCGCCACGCCGCCGGCCGTCGGCAGCATCGTTCCCTACCTGCGCCCGTTCAACGCGACCGCGGGCTCCTATGTCGGCGATCCAGACAAGAAGACGACCGCCGCCCTCGACATCGTGTATCGCCCGATCTGGCCGGTGCGTGATCCCAAGGACGGTTCGAAGTCGTTGCCGACGCTGCCGTTTGCGGCCACGTTGACGACTCCGGCGTTCGAATTGCCGGGCGTCCGCGATTTCAAGACCGCCCATGTGCTTTACCAGCAGTCCATCGCGGCCAACCTACCGACGGCGGCTCCCAGCGTGGTGCTGCACGACGCCACCCGCGCGAAGTATGTCGACATCACGACCCAGTTTGCCGACACCGGCAAACTCCCGGCCGGCATCAAGTCGGAGCTTTACCAGGGCAAATACTACTTCCCGAATCTCCCGCCGCACCTGGCGACCCGGGTGTTCATGGACCCGAACCGGGGGAGTAAGGGCAGTCTGGCCCTGATCGGCCAATACAAGAAGGAGACTCTGGGCGAGAGCTATCTCATGCTGAATGTCCTCCGCGGCTCGGATCTGGACGCGGTCTTTGCCCTCTGCCCGACGGCCGATACCGACAACTATCCCAAGTGGACCAACTTGGTGGCCGCCTTGGCGACGCCGGTGGAAACCTTCTACGAAAACCCGGTCCAGCCCGGCACCTACATCCCGAATCCGGCGCTGACCCAGTCGGTGGGGGTTGGCGCCTTGGCCGAGGTCAAGAATGACAATGTGGCGGTGGATTCCTACGCGCTGACTGCCGTCGGCCCGGGCAGCGGATATGTCACCCTGCTCGAATCCAGCGGCACGGCGTTTACGGAGGCCGGTGACCCGGTGGCCCTGCACATCTTCAAGGTGGGCGGCGACTTGAACCGTGGGGAACTGAAGATCATCACCTCTGCCAACCCGCTCAGCGAATTCGTCACCTTCCAGCACACCGGCGACCTCGCCGGGCGCTTCAATGAATACGAATACGAATGGAAGATTGCCGCCCCGGTGGACGGCTTCCCGCCCGTCATCGACGCCACGATGTCGCGTTACCTGCCGCTGACCACCATCAGCACCAACATCCCGCGCTACACGCTCGGAGGGGCAGGCGTCCAGGCACTGGGCGACAACTACGTGGTGATGCGCTACCGGCCGATCGTGAGCAGCCACCCGCTTTACAAGGCGACGCCGACCGACGCCGACTGGTCGCAATGGACGCAGCCCGCCCTCGCCGAAGGTTGGATCAAGCGGGTGCTGGCCGGCATCAATCCGTTCAACCAACGGATCAACGACCTGTTCAACAATCAGGTAAACACGGATGTCAGCCTCATCACCCAGGCCGGTCGCCGCTGGGAAGGTGACGTGGCCCTCAACCTCGATACGATCAACAACTACGGCCTGATCGAGATTTACGAGACAGTCCTGCGCCGGGGCCGCTCCCTGAGCATCGAGTCGGGCTTCAACTACGGCCCAGCCAATGACGCCTTGCTCCTCGCCGCCGGTTATCTCTCCGACCTCTACATGATGGTCGGCAACGAAGCGTGGGCCGACGCCGCCAATCCGACCATCGGCATCGGCACGGCGGACAACACCTACGGGGACATCGCCACCGCGTTGTTCGCGTTCCGCGGGCAGATGCCTACCCTCCTGGAGGAAGAACTCGCCCTGCTCCGCGGCCGGGATGACGTCTTCCAGCCCGGGGTCGAAGTGACGCCGGTCTATAACCGCCTGATCTGGAACTACACCCGCGGCATTGACGCCGGCGAGGTGATCTACGCGCTCAACTACAACATTCAGGAAAAGCCGGATTCGGCACCGGATGGCATAATCAACGCCGAGGACGCGGCCCGGATGTTCCCGCAGGGCCACGGCGACGCTTATGGGCATTACCTGACCTCAATCAAGGGCTACTACTCGCTGCTGGCGAACCCCAACTTCGACTGGGTTCCCCGGATCGAGGCGGTCAACGTGCTCGGCAAGCCGGTTTCGGTGGATTATCAGGACGAACGCAAGTTTGCCGCCGCGGCCGCCGCGGTGGCCCGGGCGGGTCGCCAGGTTTTCGATCTGACCTGGCGCAAGGACTATCAGCCCGTCCATCAGGTCGGCTGGGAGCAATTCGCGGAAACTCGCGAGAACTCGCAACGCAGCTATGTCAACGTCACGGACGGCGGCACCAACCATCCGGTCCGGATGTGGGGCTTGGATCACTGGGCTAGCCGGGTGGGGCAGGGCACCTTCCTGAACTGGGTCGTGGGCAATGCCTTGCTGCCGGATGTGGATCCAATACCGACCCATGAAGGCATCCAGAAGGTGGATCGCATGACGGTGCCGGAACTCAAGGAACTGGTGACCTTGGCCAACGGGCTGCAAACCACGCTGGACAACGCGGAAGGCGGCCTATCGCCCTTGGGAATCCCGGAGGATGGCCAGGTCTTCGATCTCAATCCGAACCTTGTGGTGGGCGTGGTCGGCGGAACTCACTTCGAACAGGTCTATTCCCGGGCCACCGCCGCGTTGAAGAACGCGGTCACCGCGTTCGACGACGCGAAGGACGTGACCCGGTTGTTGCGCTCGGAGCAGGATTCCTTGGCGGAACTTCAGACTGGACTGGCGCAGCAGGAACTGTCCTACACGAACACACTCATTGAGCTCTACGGCACCCCCTATCCCGACGACATCGGGCCCGGGAAGCTCTACCGGCAGGGTTACGGCGGTCCCGACCTGATCCATTACAGTTACGTGGATTTGCCGGAGTATGACATCCCCGAGATGTGGAGCTACACGTCGGGTCATTCTTGGGAATTCAACATTCAGGATGTGCCGGTGGGATGGGCAACCAATCCTCAGATCTTGGACATCAACCTGCCTACTATTCCGGTCGGAAGCGCAAACCGTGCGACACTCCCGGATGGTTCGCCGCGCAACGGGATTTTTCTCGGCCTGGTCACAAATTCCGCCGGCGTGGCGACTGGCACGAATTTCGTATTCAGGGTCGATATCGGCGACCACGGTTTCTTTGAAAAGCCCAAAACGTGGGCAAGCCGGCGTGCCTCGCCCGGGGCAATTCAACAGGCCATCTCCGCGCAGATCGCAGCCCACGGGCGGCTCCGACACGAGATAAACGACGTTTACGGCGACTTGGGGGTTATCCAAAAGTCTATCGACGTCTTCAAGGCGGGGGTGACCAACTACAATAAAGCAAGAGGCATCCGGGAAGACCTGCTCATCGCCGACCAGGTTTTGGCAAAGGTCAAGTTTGCCAATGACCTGATCCAGAAGGTTTTGGATTCCACCAAGGAAGACATTGTCACCTCACAGAATGTGGTCCGCGAAGCCTTTCCGCAGTCCCTGATCGCTGGCTTGGCGGCCGGCGGCGATTTGACCTCCGCTGGTCGCGCGGCAATTCAGGGTGCTGGGCTTGTCTTTACCAAGGTCATCGACGGTTTTGCCATCGCCCGGCATACGGTGGTCAGTGCCTTGGAAATGGCAGTTAACGACGCGCGCACTTTTGAAGAGTTTTATGAGCTTGAACCGCTCTCCCACGACAATGAACTGCGGACTGCCGTCCAAGATTTGGTCAACCAATTGGGCAATGCCCAAGAGCGTTGGTGGACGGTTAATGAACGGGTGCGCGAATTGGACGACGCCCAGCGTGCCCTGCGCGCCCTGATTGCCCAAGGTGATCGCATCCAGGCGGAACGGCAGGTGTTCCGGCAGCGGGCGGCCGCCGTGGTGCAGGGTTATCGCACCCGGGACGCGGCCTTCCGGTTGTTCCGCAATGAAAAGTTGGAGCGCTACAAGACCCTGTTCGACCTGTCCGCCCGGTATGCGCTGCTGGCTGCGAACGCGTATGATTACGAAACGGGTTTGCTGGGAACGCGCGCCGGCCGTGATTTCCGCGGCCGAATCATCGCCTCCCGCGCCTTGGGCGTCGTGAGCGACGGAGAACCCCAGTTTGCCGGCAGCAACACGGGTGACCCGGGCATCTCGAGCGCCTTGGCCGAAATGAAGGCGGACTGGGACGTGGTGCGGGGCCGTCTCGCAATCAACCGGCCGGACACGGATTCGACCACGGTATCGCTGCGGACCGAGAAGGAACGTATCCTGCCGGGCACCGAGGGTGACACCAACTGGAAGGATGTCCTGAACCGCGCCCGCACGGCCGATATCCTCGCCGATAGCGATGTGCGCCGGTTCTGCATGCAGATCGACGACGGCAGCGGGCTGCCCGTGCCCGGGCTGATCCTTACGTTCAGCACTACCGTGGCCAATGGCCTGAATCTGTTCGGCCGGCCCTTGGCTGCCGGCGATCACGCCTTCAGCCCCAGTTCCTTCGCGACGAAGATCGGCGGCGTCGGGGTGGCCTTGGAAGGGTATCGCGGAATGGGTGATCCCTCGGCAATTGGCGAGGCGGTCCTCACCGCTTCCGGGGCTTCGGCCAGCGATCCGAGCGTCTGGTTCCTGGACCCCCAGGGGTTGTCGGCGACCCCCTATGTGTATCTTATCCCGGTCGGGGTGGACTCCATGCGCAGTCCCCCGCTCGGCGATGCCAGCCAGATCCGGACGTGGAGCGTCCAGGACCTGGCAATCCCGATGCCGTTCAACATTGGCGGCTCGGACTTCTCGACCAAGAAGCTCTACCAGTCGGCGGATTCGCTGATGGAACCGCTGTTTGGCATCCGGAAACACCCGGCGTTCCGCGCGGTATCCGACATCGCGAAGTTTGAACTCGTCTTCTACAGCGACTCGCTGCCCCGCACCGAGTTCCTCAACGAACGGCTGGTTGGCCGTTCGGTCTGGAACAGCCAATGGAAGCTGGTGATCCCGGGTCGCACCTTGCTGGCTGATCCCAACGAAGGCCTGGATCGCCTGATCCAGACGCTGACGGACATCAAGCTCAACTTCACGACCTACTCCTACTCGGGCAACTGAACGATCGAACCGATCCACACGATGAACACTTCAATTCGTCCATTGCGCTGGGTGGGCCGGTTGGCGGCCCTGATGGCGGCCCTGCCCTTGCTGGCCTTCCCGCCGGCGCCCCACCATGAAGTCTTTGGCATGGTCCGGGACGAGCAGGGAAATCCCGTCAATGCCACCCGGGCCGCCGTGCTCCTCGAAGTGGGCGGAGCCATGGTGGCCCAGACCACCATCAGCTCCGGCTTGGAGCTGGGCGTGAACTACCGCCTGACCATCCCGCTGGATGCCGGGGTCACGGCGGACAAATACAAACCGACGGCGCTGCTGCCCACGGTCCCGTTTCGCCTCCGGGTGAAGATCGGCAACGTCAGTTATCTGCCGATTGAGATGACCGGGGTTTCCACCTTGGTGACCAAACCCGGCGGGGTGTCCCAGGTCAACCTGACCTTGGGCGAGGATTCCGACGGTGACGGCATTCCCGATGCCTGGGAACGCAACCTCATCCGCGCCACCGGGGGCGGCCGAACCTTGGCGGACATCAAACCCGGCGATGACACCGATGGCGACGGCCTGAGCAACTTGCAGGAATATCTCGCCGGCACCTATGCCTTCGATCCCGAGGATGGTTTTGCCCTCGCGATCCGCTCGGTAAATGGCGGCCGCTCAACGCTGGAATTCACGGCCATCCGCGGTCGCAGCTACACGATTCAAGCCTCGGCCGACATGCAGTCGTGGACCGCGGTTCCGTTCAAGCTGAGCACGGATGCCGCCACTGTGGCAGCCCGGGACGTCTACGTTTCCACCGATGTCCGGCCCATCCGGGCTTTGGCCGGGCCGTTTGCGGAAGGCGAGGCCGAGCCCCGCTTCTTCAAGTTGATCGTCCATTGACCGTGGTTCCCGCCGATGTCCAGCTCAACGCCCAGCATGAACGAGAGCGGACCACTAAGACCTGCGGGGGCGGCGCGTGTTTGGCGTTGGTGGGCCTTGGGAATCGTGTTGGTCGGAATTGGCGTGGTGCTCTGGCGGGGACGCCCGCCGGTGCCAGAACCGGCCAGCGAGCTGGCTTCGAATTTGGTCCGCCGCGATGGTCGCCTGTATTCGCCGGCGGCCAGCACCCCGTTCATCGGCTGGATGGTGGAGCACTACCCGGATGCAGTGCTGAAGTCGAAGTCATGGGTGTCCAATGGGCAATTGAACGGCGTTTCGGAAGGGTGGTTTACGAATGGAGTCCTGCAAATCCGGGAACATTTCGTAGACGGCACCAGCGAAGGCCCGGTGCTCAAGTGGCATGCTTCCGGCGCAAAGCTCTCCGAGGGGATCGCCCACCGGGGTCTGTTGGAGGGAACTTTCCGGCGTTGGCATGAAAGCGGTCAACTGGCGGAGGAGTTGGTGCTTCAGGCTGGGCAGCCTGAAGGCGTTGCCCGGTCGTGGTTTCCCAGCGGTAGCCTCAAGGCGGAGGTGACCCTCAAGTCCGGCCAGGTGCTGACCCAGAGATTCTGGAAAGACGGCGAACGGGTTCCCGAACCCGTGCTGGCCAAGACAGATAAGACGCCATGAAGACATGCATCTTGGTCCGTTTGGGGGTGTTGGCTCTGCCGGCGGCAGCCTTGGTAGCGGGCCCGCTGAGTTTTGACCGGGGCGTGCTTTCTGCGGGGGGCGGAGCCGCCGTCACGCCCCGTTTCTCGGTGACGGGCAGCCTTGGCCAACCGGTGGCGGATTCCGGGGCGTCAACCGCGGGCGCGTTCGCCGGGCGGGCGGGCTTCTGGAGCCAGACCTTACGGTGGTTGAACGCGGCGCCGACGGCGGGAACGGACAGCGTGGAACGGCGGGCGGGGCAGGGCGCCCACGTGCTGGCGGCCGGCCTGCTGGGCAACGACACCGACGGGGATTGGGACGGACTGCAGGTGGCCTCGGTGGCCACGGCCTCCGCGAACGGCGGGGTCGTGCTGCGGGACGGCCCGTGGATCATCTACCAACCGCCGGCCGGCGGGGGGCCGACGACCGACTCCTTCACCTACCAGGTGGCCGACGGGCTCGGCGGCCTCTCCGAGGGCACCGTGTTCGTGCAGGTGGCCGGGCCAGCGGCGGCCTCGGCGAGTCCGCTGGCCATCCGGGCACTGGGCGGCAGTCCGGCCCAGGTCGAAGTGCGCTTCCAGGGCATCGCGGGCCGCGGCTACCGGGTCGAGACCGCCCCCGCGGTCAATGGCCCCTGGACCGCCGCCGGCACGGTGGCGGCCGGAACCGACGGCCGGGTCCTGTTCGTCGAGCCGGTGACGGCGGAACCCCGGTTTTTCCGGCTGCTTGAACCATGAATGCCCGTCCGACTTCGCCCCGTCCGTCCGCCCGTCTCACCCTGTGGGCCGGCCTCCTGCTGGCGTGGGGCGGCGAACGCGCGCACGGCCAGCTCGGCTCCTACAACCACCAGGAATCCGGCCCGCCAGTCGCGACGCGGAACGCGACCACGCTGGAACCGGCGCTGCCGCAGCTTCAGGACAACGTGTCGGCCCTGATCGTGGCCAACGCCGAACCGGAGTTCCCGGCGCTGGTCTCCCGGGTGTTCTCTAACCTGCGGCTGGCCGTCCCCGACAACTCGGCGGTGGGCGCCGTCCACGCGCCGGTGGTCAGCGGCGTGCCGGGGGTCATCGGCGCGTTGCAGGTGCAACTCACGCTCTCGCCGCGCGGACCGGAGCCGATGTTCAACGGCGACCTGTTCGTCACCCTCAGCCATGAATCGGGTTACGCGGTCCTGCTGAACCGGGTGGGCCGGCGCGAAGGCTCGGCGGCCGGTTACGCGGACAACGGCTTCACCGTGACCCTGGCCGACACGGCCGCGGCGGACGTGCACACCTACCGGCAGACCGTGACGGGCAACGAGCTGACGCCGATCTCGACGGCCACGCCGGCCGCCCCGCTGACCGGGACCTGGCAGCCGGACGGCCGGACCGCGGACCCGGGCACGGTCCTGACGAGCTCGCCGCGGATCACCTCGCTGGGCGCCTTCACCGGGCTGGACCCCAACGGCGAATGGACCCTGTTCGTGGCCGACCTGGGCGCCGGCGGCCTGGCCCAGCTCGACTCCTGGAGCCTCGAGTTCACCGTCGTCCCCGAACCCCACGAAACCGCCGCCCTCACCGCCGCCGCCCTCGCCGCCCTCGCCCTCGCCAGACGGCGACTGAGGCGGCGCGGCTGAACGGGCGGCTATCGCGCCCTCGGGCGCGTTATTCCTTCAGCAGCTTGCGAATGGCTCCCAGCAGGACGTTTTCCACTTCGGGCGCGACATTCGAGCTGCGGGGTTCGGTCTCGTAACCGCCCTCGATGTAGGCGCGTTCCGTGCCGATATACCAGGGGCCGTAGTCGCCGTAGGCGGCCATCGCGACGAAGCGCCCGGGTCGCTCCGCCTTGGCCGCCAATTGGTATTCCACGAACAGTTCGCCAGGCAGGTGGAGGAGGCGCGCTTCGCCCAATGCAAGGCAACTGACCTCAATCCGGTGGCCAGCCTGACAGCGCCGCAGCCAAGCCAGCCGGGTGGCTTCGCCGCGGGTCAGGAACGGTGCCGAACGCCCCTTCAGTTCGGCCACCAGTTTCGCTTCCTCAAGGTGTTTCGATGGCGGGAGGGCGACAGCTTCAAATTGCCAGCCCACGCTTTCCGGGGTGATGGCCTGCCTCTTCGTGGCTTCCCAGGCGCGTTTCATGCCGTCCGCGAGGCGCTCGGCCAACAGGCGTCGGTTTTCGGGGGAACCGTCGTTGTATTTGCCCGCGCCGAGGTTGCCGCCGGCGCCGTTGAAGTGGACATGCAAGGCTTGCGGCACGGCCAGTTGGCGGAGGAAGCGGGCGATGCCGGGGAAATCCGGATTCGGCATTCCGGTGCGGTAGTAGCTTTGCGGGTGAGTCGCGTAGTAGCTGAGGACGGCGACGGGCCGGTTCGTGTTCCAAAAGCTGACGAGCGAAACCAGCGGATCGATCGTGCCCTCCGGTTCCGCCCGTAGCTTGGGGTCGGGAGTGGACGTGTAGCGCACCGCCTTGACCTTGCCGTCGGGACCGAAAATGCGGCGATTCGAGGCCACCTGGTAAACGGGCGCGGTCCCAAGGCCGATTTCGGTGACGGTTTGCGCGGCTGGCAGGGCTTCCCGCACCGCGGTGGCCAACCGCTTGAGGGCTTCCCGTTGGAACGCGCTCTCGAAATTCAGCGCATCGAGCCCCTCGTCCTTCAGGATCTTCTCCGCCCCGAAATCGCAATCCGGCGCATCGTGCTGGTGGAGCGTGTGGACCGTGACCCGCTGGATCGTGGTGCCCGCGGCGGCGGCGAGGGCCTGGCGAAACGCGTCGTGGCCCTCGTTGGCGATGCCGATCCAGTCCACGGCGCACAGGACGATCGGTTCGCCGGCGCCGAGGAGCACGATCCCGCGGGCGCGGAGGCTCATGTCCCAGGTGTTGGTCACCCGGTCGTAGGCCATGCGGGTGCCAATCGGGGGCGTGACGTCGGCATCGAACGGGGCGACCCGCAGCGGTCCGGCGGCGACGAGGCGCAGCAGGGTGAGCGAAAGCAGGAGCAGGCAGGCGGCAACGCGGGCGAACATGGCGCAATCCTAGGCATTGCCCGGCCGGTTAGAAGACCGGAGTCAGGGTAGGGCCGCGCCTCGGCCTCACCTTTTGCTTCCCCTCGCCCGCCTGCCTTCCATTCTCCCGCCGATGTCTGATGCGCCCCTGCTCACCCTTGATCTGCCCGGCATCCGCAAGCTGAAGTCCGGCAAGGTCCGCGAAGTGTTCGATCTCGGCGACCGCCTGCTGTTCGTCGCCTCGGATCGTATCTCCGCCTTTGACTGCATCATGCCCAACGGCATCCCGCGCAAGGGCGAGGTGCTCACGCAGATTTCCCACTTCTGGTTCGACCTCACGGAAGGCTGGCTGCCCAACCACCGCCTCGCCCAGGCCGGCGATCCGTTGCCGGCGGCGTTGCAACCCTTCGCGGCGCAGTTGGCCGGGCGGAGCATGATCGTGAAAAAATCCCAGCCGCTCGCCATCGAATGCGTGGTGCGGGGGTATCTCGCCGGCTCCGGTTGGAAGGAATACAAGGCCAGCCAGACCGTCTGCGGCATCCCGCTGCCGGACGGCCTGCGGGAGTCCGGCGAACTGCCGGCACCCATCTTCACGCCGGCGACCAAGGCCGAGACCGGTCACGACGAAAACATTTCCTTTGAGCGGGCCGCTGAAATCGTGACGCCGGCCATCGCGGAAAAGGCCCGTGAACTCAGCCTGCGCCTGTATTCGACCGCCCGCGATTATGCCCGGCAACGCGGCATCATCATCGCGGACACCAAGTTCGAGTTCGGCCTGTTCGAGGGGGAACTGATCCTGATCGACGAGGTGCTGACGCCCGATTCATCCCGCTTCTGGCCGGCCGACCACTACGCCCCGGGGCGCAGCCAACCGAGCTACGACAAGCAGTTCGTGCGCGACTACCTGGAGACGTTGGCCTGGGACAAAACGCCGCCCGCCCCGGCGCTGCCGGCCGAGGTCGTGGCCCGCACGCAGGCGAAGTATCTGGAAGCTTTCGAGCGCCTGACCGGGCGGAAACTCTGACCCTTGAGCCGGAACCGTGCGATTCAAGCGAGCCGGAACGCCGTCGTCGGCCGGAGCATTCGCGGGGTTCAAAGCGACTGGGGGCCAAGGCAGTTTCCCGCCCCAAACCGTGACGCGGGTGGTCGGCCTTAAACAAGCTTCCCACTCCGGGCGTTGGCGTTGGCGCGGGCGTTGCGCTGCGTGCCCCAATCAGGGGCAGGCGACAGCGGCAGTTAGGAATTCGCAAGAATCGCCAAGTTTCCGGGTTGCGGGCCGGGCCAATCGAGCAACGTTGCCGGGCGGTTCGGGTAGCACGTTTCTTCCGCGACCTTCCTCAGGTCCACCTCCTTGGCGTCCTGCCCGAGCCGTTTTCCTTTCCGGGTCAGATTCCGGCCCGGTCCAATTCCGCGTAGGCGCTGGCGAGCCACATCTTGACCCGCTGCCGTTCGAGGATTCCGAGCCCGGTGCTGTCGGACTCGCTGCGGTTCTTTGCCGCCCAAAAACTCGTGCTGCCGGCGTCGATCTTGTTGATCACTGGCTCGTGGAGCCGTTTCAGCGTGATGACTGTCGCGCCCAGTTCCCGCAGGCGTTCCTTCTCGGCGGACTGCTCCAGCAGGTCAAAGTTCTCTCCCCGCAGTTGGTTCAACACGATGACGTAGTTGAGGCGGGCGCCGAAGCGGTCGAGCAACTTCTTCAATAGGTCGAGGGAATCCTTGCCGGAATCCATGACGTGCCAGTAGGTCAGCGAAAACCCGCCTTCGCCGGCCATTTCCAGGACCCCGGACTCATCCATCCAGCGCACGAGCGGGACTTGGGTCTGGGCAGCCAGGTCCACGAGGATCCGTTTGTCCGGATTCGCGATCGCGGACTCCACGATCAGGTCCAGGCTTTCGTAACGGTCCACGACCACCGGCGACGCGTAGTCCGCGTAGAAGCGGAGCAGGGCCCCGTGGGAGCGGTCGGTATCGAAGCCGAGGAAGCTGAGTTCCTTGTCGATCAGGTATTGGGCGACCACCCGGGCCACCACCGACTTGCCGACGCCGCCTTTTTCGCCGCCGATGAGATGAATCTTTGCCATGTTCGTGACTGCCTTCCGCGAAGCACGGGACGCAGGCCATCGGCAGCCGGGAATTCGGCGGTCCGGGCTGCGCCATTCCGTGGGAGGCCAGCCTAGGGGCCTGACGTAGCCGAAGACGACGGGAATCCGGCCGGGCGCATGAAACACTTACATGACGTCCGGGCTAAGCGCGGGAGGCGTCGAGGTGAGTGGGCGCAGGTGAACTTGCCTTATCGCTTGCGAGCCAGCCACAGGAGGGTGGTGCACCCCAAGGCGCCCAACAGCAGGCTCCGGGGCTCGGGAACCCCCACCACGAAACCTTGGAAATTCACCATCAAGATGTCGGATGGGGCGGGCGGACTGCTCAGCGCATCTTGGAAGGTGAAAACCGCGGATTGACCGGTCAGCTTGCCGGCTGCGCGGGCCCCCTCGTAGGTCGGAAAGGCGCTGTCCCAAGCCCGCACAACAAGTTGTATTTCCGTCCCAGGGGGAACGCCTAGGGCGGTGCGGGTGCCCCCGGACCAAGTTCCCGGAAAGGCGGTCGTTGCTGCCCGGAAGTTGGCCGGCGCCCCGATGGCGGAAAGGCTGGGGCCCACAACCTGAAATAACTGAGCAACGAAAGATGCCCCGTCGGCGACTCCGTTCCGCACTCCGGTGCCGCCTAGTGCGCCGTATTCTGAGCTGAAAGTCACCAGCCGCGGCGAGCCGAGATTGTTGTTGTTAAAGCTGATGGCCTGGTCCGCGAACGCGCTGGAAACAGTCCCGGCCAGCAATAGAACACCGACGGCGAGCGAGGTTGCTCTCATGCGCCAAGGGGGCATCGTTTGCGCTGGGGCGGCAAACCGATTTTTCCCACCCCATCTCTTCGTGGGAATCGCGGTCACGCGACTTCATTTCCTGGGAGCGGAGTCCAAAACTGAGAATTCAACCCAGGTAGGGAATCGTCAGCGGTCCCTGTGGCAGCACCGCGACGCGGGCTTCGGGTCCGAAGCGTGCCAGTTCGGCCGTCACCGCCGCGGCGATGTCCGGACAGGGCCGGAGGTGGGCCGCGTGCACCGCTTCGTGGGACATTTTGGTGTGGAGCAGCACCTTCGCCTTGCCTTGGATCAGCGATTGGATGTGAGCCTGCCACTGCTCGGGGCGAACGAAGCCGGGCGACGCAAGCAGCGTGAGGATGCCTTCCGGCGAACCGCCCTCGCGCAGCAGCTTGTCGAACGGGCTCGCGGCCGGGACCCCTTCGCTGCATTCCGCGGCCAGGATGATCGTGCCGCCCGGCGCCACGATGCGCGCGGCGGCGCTCATGCCCTTCACGCCCTGATACAGGTTCATGTCGAGCGGGTAGCCGGAGTTGGTGGTCACGACGACCTCGAATGGCCGGTCCACCTTTTGCATCGCCGAACCACGGACGAATTCGCGGCCGACGCGGTGCGCTTCAACGAGGTCGCCGGCAAAAACATTGGTGAGCTGGCGGTGGTCGTTGAGGGTGACGTTAATGAGGAAGCTCGGGCCGACGCGCTGGGCGATCTCCAGCAGCTCTTCCCAGAGCGGATTGCCCTCGCAGATGCCGAACGTGGCGCGCGGGTCGTTCAGGTTGTCCCAGCCGTGGTTGCTCATCACGGTCTCGGTCGCGGCGACGCCGGGCATGAGCGCCTTGGGCCCGCCGCTAAAACCGGCGAAGAAATGCGGCTCGATGAAGCCCGTGAGAATCCGCACGTCGGCCTCGACAGCGATGCGGTTGATCCAGGCGGGCGTCCCGGTGCGGGTGGTGCCGAGCTGGACGCAGGCGTCGTGGTTTTCGGGTTCGTGATTCACCACCCGCCAGTTCGCGACCACCTCGGCCGTGAGCATCTTTTCCAGCTCGGCCTGCGTGTTGGGCCGATGCGTGCCGAGTTGGTTCAGCAGCGTGACTTGGTCACGGCGGACGCCCTGGGCCTCCAGATACGCCAGCAACCAGGGAATCAGCCGGTGATTGGGCGTGGCCCGGGTGATGTCGGTGAAGAGGATGACGATCTTGGCGTCGGGCTTGAGCCATTCGCGCAATGGCGCGGCGCCGATGGGCAGTTCCAGCGCGGCGAGCAGCGCGGCGCGTTCGTCGGGCAGGCCCGGTCGGGGCGACGGTTCGATGACCGTGGTTCGACCGTCCGGGAACTCGACGGGAAGCTGACCCTGACCGTAGGCGAGGTGAACTTGCATGCGCGCAGTATGGGCAAGGGGATTGGCCCGCGCCAGCCTTCGGAAGCGGGGCCATTGCGTCGAGGGTTGTTGGCGGGAACTGGAACTACCTTCGCTGACCTGACTTCGACCAAAGCCAGATCACCGCGAGGTTCAGCAGCGAAAACGGAACGGCAGCCAAGGCTCCATCAATGACCCGAATCGCGAGGGTTGCCCGGTCCTTGACCCGCTTTGAGCCGTCCTTGTAGACAACATACGTGTTGTGGTCGCCGAAGACGCCTACGGCCAGCCAGGTGGTCAGCAGGATCACGGTGAACACGGAGGCGTAGTCCTTGCGGCTCATTGGCTGAGTGCCGTTCGGGTCAGTCGTTCAATACGGCGGCGCCTCGAAACCGATGCCGCGGGCCAACGTGCGAATGCGCACCAGATACATGTCCGCCGTGATGTAGAGCGTGCGGCCATCGTCGCCAAAGGCGCAGTTGGCTGTGTTCTCGCCGGTCAGCAGGGTGCCGAGGTGTTTGCCGGCGGAATTGATGACGAGGATTCCGCCCGGGCCGCTCGTCCAGATGTTGCCGCCTTGGTCCACCTTTAGGCCGTCGGGACCGCCCTTGAGGCCCTTTTGCGCGAGCGGCTTGCAGTCAAAGAACAGCCGGCCGTTCTTCACCGTGCCGTCCGCTTGGACGTCGAAGGCGCGCAGGATGGGTGCGTTGCCGTCCGATTGGGCGACGTAGAGCGTCTTTTCGTCGGGCGAAAGGGCGATGCCGTTGGGGAACGTCATCTCGCTGGTGAGCAGCACGACCTCGCCGGACTTCCGGGCCAGGTAAACGCCGTTGAACAGCAGTTCCTTCAGCGGCGAGCCATTCAGCCCGTTCAGGCCATACGGCGGGTCGGTGAAGTAAATGTCGCCCTTCCGCGTGAGCACCAGGTCATTGGGTGAGTTGAAGCGGCGGTGGTTGAAATGGGGCACCACGGGTTCAAACACCCCCTTGGTTCCGTCGCGGCGGACGAGCTTCGCGATCTGGCGATTGCCGTGCTGGCAAAGCAGGAGGTTGCCGGCGCGATCCGTGGCGAGCCCGTTGGAACCCAGCTCACGGTCATTCCGGGAATGGCCCGTGTAGCCGCTGGGATCGAGGTAGACGCTGAGTCCGTCCCGCTCGGACCAGCGGTGGACCTTGTTGCGCGGCACGTCGGAGAAGACGACGGCCTGCTCCTTCCGCAGCCAAACCGGGCCCTCCGACCAGTCGAAGCCGTCCGCGAGTTTCTCCATCTGGGCCTCGGGCGCCAGCAAGGCGTCCAGCTCGGGCGCCAAACGCTCCACGGAGCCGAAGGCGGGAAAAGTCGCCTTCGCGGTCTTCTTGGCAGCGCAGCAGGGTTTGGCGCAGTCCTTGGCGCACGCCGAATCGCAGCATTCGGCCGCGGCCTTGCCTTTGCCGGGCACGGCCGAGCTGTGGGAACTCACGAGGACATTCCGCTGGGCGTGGACGTTCAGTGCCGCCGCCAGCATCAGGGCAGTAACAGTCGGAGATTTCATGGGAGCGGGACTACCGTAGGTGGGCCTGGCGGCGCCGGTCAACGGCCGGGGTTGGAAGCGGATTTGGGTCAAGAGCCGGGGTTGAGCGGTCCGGGCGGGTGCCGCGCCAACCGTAGCATCAGGGCAGATCCATGAATACTTCTCGTGAGGCAGAATGATTCGAACGGGGCCAATCTAGTGACGGTCCGTCGACGACCTGGGGTCCGGCTTCCGCCGAAATTGGCAGGTCGGAACTATGCGGAGGGCTGTCTACCCGCCGCCGTCCTGAGGTCTCGACTGGCAAATTGAATGGCAACTGAATCAACGAAACCACGCACCTCGCTCACGAAAGTGTTGGCGACGGGTTCCCTGCTGGCGCTTACGGCGTCGGTATTTGCGGGCACCCGGACGTTCAACTTTGACACGGATCCCGCCGCCGAACTCCAGATCTTCGGCAACAACCCGACGGTCTACGTCGGCACCGGCGGCAATCCCGACACCGGCGGTTACATCTCCATCACGGACGCCGTCGGCGGCCAGAACTCCTCGATCATCTTCCCCGACATCGACGGAGGGCTCCCGGTCAAGGCCTTCACGTTCACCGCGGATCTCCGCGTCGGCAACGCCACCGGCAACGACGGACGCCCGGCGGACGGCTTCTCGATCAATTACGCGCGCTCCGGGGATCCCGTGCTGGTCGCGGCGGCCAGCAATCCTGATGGCGTCGGCGGAGCTTATGCGGCCGGCCTGCCTGAGGCGGGCACGACCACG
>JBIIUN010000540.1:0-3212 GCA_044339945.1 Kapaibacterium sp. (SeqCode) | reverse complement strand
AAACGGGCTTGGCGGGCGGCGGGACCGGCGACATCCGCGAAACCTCATGCGCCTTGCGCCGGTTCTCAGCCGGAAGCGCCGGGAAAACCAGTTTGCCGTTGACCCCCTTTTGGCCCGGCGAGTTCACTTCGCCATCCCGCTGATCCGGTGGCGTTTCCCGAGGGCCGCGCCGCCGCCTCGACCGGCGATCCACATCATACCAGTCCAGTTGCCCGCATGAGCCGCAAACTCAACATCGCCATCGTCGGACTCGGCTTCGGCGCCGAGTTCATCCCCATCTACCAACGGCATCCGCATGCCAACATGTATGCGATCTGCCAGCGTTCGCAGGACAAGCTCGACGCCATCGGCAATGCCTTCGGCGTCGAGAAACGTTACCAGAGCTTCGAGGACCTGCTCCGCGACCCGAACGTGGACTGCGTCCACATCAATTCGCCCATCCACCTGCACGCCTCGCAGTCCATCGCCGCCCTGCGCGCCGGCAAGCACGTGGCCTGCACCGTGCCCGCCTGCACCACGATCGAGGAAGCCCGCGAGATCGTGAAGGCCGCCAAGGAGAGCGGGAAAAAATACATGATGATGGAGACCGTGGTGTGGAGCCGCGAATACCTCTACGTCCGCGAACTGCGCGACACGAACAAGCTGGGCCGCATCCAGTTCGTGCGCGGCAGCCACCTCCAGAACATGGCCGGCTGGCCCGGTTACTGGGAAGGCCTGCCCCCGATGCACTACGCCACGCACTGCGTCAGCCCCTGCCTCGGCATCGTCAATGGCGAGGCGGAATTCGTCTCCTGCCTGGGTTCCGGCCGCATCTCCGAGGCGCGCATCGCCAAGTATGGTTCGCCGTTCTCGTTCGAGACCGCCCAATTCAAGGTCCGCAACCAGGACATCGCCGGCGAAGTCACCCGTTACCTCTTCGACGCAGCCCGCCAATACCGCGAAAGCTTCGACTGCTACGGCTCCGAGACCTCGTTCGAATGGCAGCTCACGGAACACGATGATCCCGTGCTGCACGTCGGCGGCGAGAAGGTCGAGAAGGTGAAGATCCCCGACTACGCGCACCTGCTGCCTGAGGGCATCCGGCCGTTCACGACCAAGGGCGTGTATGACCTGAGCGAGAACGTCCACCTGAGCTTCCTCCAGGGCAGCGGGCATGGCGGCAGCCACCCGCACCTGGCGCACGAGTTCGTGATGAGCATCATCGACAACCGGCCGAGCTTCCCCGACGTCCACCAGTCGGTGAACTGGACGATGGTCGGCATCCTCGCCCACGAAAGCGCCCTGCGCGCCGGCGAGAAGATCGAGATCCCGAACTTCCGCGGCGTCTGAGCCCGGACCACAGTTTCGCCCACACCCCGCCGGCCTGCCGGCGGGGTTTTGTTTTCCCGGGGACGTCGCCGCCCAGCCGAAGGCATCGGTTGAACTTCGCGGGCACGCACCGCTAACGTCGGCGTCGGCATGAATCCCGACCCGTCGTCCCAGCGCACCCAGCGGCTGCTGACGGTTGCGGCCGCGCTCTTCGCGGTGGCGAGCATCGGCTGGTCGGTCTTCTCGATCCGCCATTGGCTGGCCGAACAACGCCAAACCCGGCAGGCCGAGCTGGGGCGTTGGAGCCGGGAGCCGGAAGTCCCGGAGGAGCGACCACCCGTCGCGACCAATGCCCTTGCCGCCTTCCACAACCGCCGACCGGCTGCCGCCATCACGAATGCCGCGACGCTCTTCGGCACGACCAACGTCTGGACCGTCCACCTCCGGTTCACGCCGGACGAATGGCAGGACATCGAGCCGCGCCTGATCGACCCGCAGGAACGCGGCGCCAACGGCGAGTTCGGGCTGCGCAATCCCAAGGCCGCCCGCAACGGCCTGGCGGGCGTGCGCGGGCTGGAGTTCGACTGGGTGGAGGCGGCAGTGGAGTTCGAGGACGCGGTCTTCCCGCGGGCGGCCGTCCGCTACAAGGGCAACGGGACCTACCTGCGTTCGCAACGCCTCGTCAAACGGCCGTTCAAGGTGGACCTCAACAAGTTCACCAAGGGTGCCGCGCTCGCCGGACGCACCACGCTGAACCTCGCCAACCTGGTCACCGACGACTCGTGCCTGCACGACACGCTCGCCTACGAAGTCTATCGCGCCGCCGGCGTCCCGGCGCCGCGGACCGCCTTCGCGCGCCTGTTCCTGACGACGAATCGCGAGCCCGCGCAGCCGCTGGGGGTGTATGCGTTGGTCGAGAATTTGGACCGCGATTTCGCGGCGGAAGCCTTCGGCACCCGGGACGGGGCCATCTTCAAGCCGGTCACGCCGCGGCTCTTCGCCGACCTCGGCAACGATTGGTCCGACTACGAGGGCATCTACGATCCCAAGCACAAGATCACGCCGGCGCAGCAGCAGCGTGTGATGGACCTCGCGCGGCTGCTCACCCACGCGGACGACGCGACCTTCGCGGCGCGGGCGGGCGAGTTCATCGAGCTCGATGAGTTTGCGCGTTTCCTCGCCGTCACCGTGCTGCTGTCGAGCTACGACAGTTTCCTGAGCAACGGGCAGAACTTCTACGTCTGGCTCGCCCCGGACACTGGGAAGTTCCAATTCCTGCCGTGGGACCTCGACAACGCCTGGGGCCGGTTCGGCGGCAGCGGCTCGGCGCAGGACCGGGCCGAGGCCAGCATCCGCCACCCGTGGATCGGCGAGCACCGCCTGCTGGAACGCCTCTTCGCCGTGCCCGAGTTCCAGCGCCGCTACCTCGACACCTTGGAACGGCTGCTCGGCGACGTGTTTGCGCCCGACCGCCTGCACCGGCGCGTGGATGAACTCGCCGCGCTGGTCCGTCCGCTGGTGGCCGAGGAATCCGCCCGCAAGCTGGCGCGCTTCGAGCAGGCGGTCACGCTGACCCGGCGGGAGGGAACATCCGACGAAGGCCGCGGCTTCGGCCGGAACCGCTCGCCGCATCCGCTGAAGTGGTTCATCACCGAACGCGCCCGTTCGGTCCGGGACCAACTCGACGGCCGCAGCGAAGGGGTGGTGCTGGAGCGCTGGCGGTAGGGCGGACAGGGAATGCTGGGATGCATCTCTTCATCGCGGCACCTTCGTGGCTCCGGTTTTGTCGGCGGCGCAGTCCTCGTCAGCCGGGCGTGTGGGGTCAACGGGCGGTGTCGGGCAATCCCCTCTCCTTGGGGGAGAGGGTTAGGGTGAGGGCGGGCAACCTTCACTTTGGCAAAACG
>JBIIUN010000102.1:0-12082 GCA_044339945.1 Kapaibacterium sp. (SeqCode) | reverse complement strand
CTGGGAAAAATTCAGCGCGCTCTGGTTCAGTCCCAGAGAAGCGACACCATCGAGCAGCGTCCAAATCGCGACTTGGACGTCGTCGGATGTGAAGGCAGTAGTGTCGGCCGCAAGATTTCCAGGATAACCTTGGTTGATGATGTATTCGACCCGATCCAAATTGGACGGATCTACGACTAACCCAAGCGTGGTTACCGCCGGGTCGGTGATATCCCACGCCGTGAACGAATACACCTCAGGTCCGACCGGGCGATTGATATTGGCGCAGAATGCGTCAAACACCCCACTAGGCAGCGTCCCCGTGGAGAAAGTCACGTTCGCATCCACATAACTGGGCGCCCCGGCAGAACCTGGATAGTTAAGGTTGAGGCATCCCGTGCCTAAATTTGCAGCATGCAACTGGCCAGCAGCCAGCCCAATCACCGCCAACGACACCCCGATGTTTTTTAGCATTTTCATTTAGTTCCTCTAACAAATTGCCGCCCATCGAAGCCGGTCCCCCCCGGGTAGCACGACGTGGCAGCGGGCAATTGAAGCTCAGGAGTCACCGAATACTCAAAACTAAGTATGACCAGGAGACGCAAAACCGCCCTGACCTTGGTGAATAGAAAACCTCCTGAGACGCAAAAAGCCCGTTAGCGGCATTCTTTTTCGCGAAATGTGGTCCACTTGTCAATCCCTACCTCGCTAAAATTGGCTAGAACTCCCGGGCCGCAACGGAATTCTGGGCGGCCTACCCTTCCCACTGTTGAGCATCCGTCCAATCCGGGGCGAAAGGGACTGATTTCGTGTGCTTACTCGGACCGGAAACTCTCCGCCAGGGCCACTGCCTTCCGCATGGCTTTCGATTTGTTGACCGTCTCGTCGAACTCCGCCGCGGGCGTCGAGTCATTGACCCAGCCGCCGCCGGCCTGGACGTATGCCATGCCGTCCTTGACCAAGGCGGTGCGAATCGTGATGCAGTGGTCCGAATTGCCGTTGAAGGCAAAATAGCCCACGCAGCCGCCGTAAGGGCCACGGGTGGTTCCTTCAAGTTGGGAAATCAGCTGCATGGCCCGAATCTTCGGTGCCCCGCTCAGGGTTCCCGCCGGGAAAGTGGTGCGCATCAGGTCAAACGCCGACTGATTCGGGGATAGTTTCCCGTTCACTTGGGAAACGATGTGCATCACGTGGCTGTAGCGCTCCACCACCATGAGGTCCTTCACTTGAACGCTGCCGTAGTCGCAGACGCGGCCGATGTCATTGCGCGCCAAATCGACCAGCATCACGTGTTCGGCTCGTTCCTTCGGGTCCGCGAGGAGTTCTTCTGCCAAGGCATTGTCCTCCGCCGCGGTTTTCCCCCGGCGACGGGTGCCGGCAATGGGTCGGATTTCCACTTGCCGGTCCACACAGCGGACGTGCAGCTCAGGCGAGGCGCCCACCAAGGCGAATCCTTCCAGCTCCAGCAGGAACATGTAGGGCGACGGGTTCACCGTGCGGACCGCCCGGTAAAGGTCCAGCGGACTCGCCTTCATCGGCGCGCTGAAACGCTGCGAACCCACGATCTGGATGATATCGCCCGCAGTGATGAACTTTTGGGCTTCGAGGACATTCGCCTCGAACTGCTCACGGCTAGTGTTGGACGTGAACTCCACGAATGGAGGCTCGCCGGCCAGCTCCCTCGGGGTGGCGAGCAAGGGCTGCTTCAGCAACTCCACGAGCCGGTCGATTTCCGCCACCGCGTTTTCGTAGGCTTCCTCCGCGGTCTGCCCCGGCTCGAGGCTGGCGTTTACCAGCACGGTGAGTGTCTGGGCGACACGATCGAAAACCAGCAGCTCGTCGGCGATGAGCATGTAGAGCGTCGGGGTGCCCAACTCGTCCTTGGGCGGCCGCGGCACAACTGGTTCCACATCGTGGATGAACTCATAACCGAGAAATCCCACGGCACCGCCGGTGAACCGGGGCAGGCCCGGCACCTCGACGGGCCGGAACTGGGCCAGGATCCGTTCCACGACTTCCAACCCGTCGCGCACGACCGTCGGGTCACCGCCGGCCGCCGCGGGGCGGACCGTGAACTGGCCGGTGACCTTGCCGCCCTCAATGACCTCAACCCGGTCTCCTTGTTGGCGGATCACGGAACGCGGATTACAGCCCACGAAAGAGTAGCGCCCAAGGTGCTCGCCGCCCTCGACCGATTCGAACAGGAACGACTCGCCCTGGCCGCGGAGTTTCCAGTAGGCCGAAAGCGGCGTCTCGAAATCGGCAAGCAGTCGGCGCGTCACGGGAATCAGGTTTCCCTGCGCGGCCAACTTTAGGAACTCGGGCAATGACGGTGCGTCCATAGCTACGGAGGGAGGACGCTACCGGAGCCGGCGGGCCGAAGTCAGCCGCGAAAACTACTTGAGGCGCTGCTTCGCCAGGACGGCTCCGCCGGTGATGCCGGCATGGTCGCCGAGTTTGCTGGCGACAATCTGGATGCCCCCCGTGGTGCCCGCCATGGCATAGTCGAACGCCGTCTCGACGACGATCGCCATCATCTCGTCTTCCATCGCGTCAATGACGCCGCCACCCAAGACGACAACCTCGGGATTGAGGATGTTGATGAGGTTGGCAACGGCAATTCCGGTATATTCGGCCGCGTTCTCAATGATCTTCTCGACCAACTTGTCGCCGCGCTTGATGGCCTTGCGCAGATCGCCGCTCTTCATGTCGCTGAGGTCATTGCCGAGCATCTCGGTCAGCACGGTCTTGCCGCCGTCACGGATGGCCTGCTGGATTTGCCGAAAGATTGCCGTCCGGCTGGCCAGTGCCTCGAAACAGCCCTTATTGCCGCACCCACACTGGGGCCCCCCCACCTCGATGACCATGTGGCCGACCTCGCCGGCGGTCCGGTTAAAGCCGCCGTAGAGTTTGCCATCAATGATCAGTCCACCACCGATGCCGGTTCCGAGGAAGATGCCCAGCATGTGCCGGGGTTTCCCCTTGAGCTCCACCTCGTGAACCCCGAGCGTGCAGAGATTCGTGTCGTTCTCGGCAAACACCGGCACCCCGAGCAATCGTTCCAACTCGCGCTTCAGCGGGGCGTCCTTCCATTCCAAGTTGGGGGCGAAAATGACTTCACCGGTCTCGGTATCCACGGCCCCCGGGGCGCCGATTCCGAGCGCCTTGACGTTCTTGAGCGACAGGTCGGCCTCGTCCACCGCGTCCCGCACACAGCGGGCGATGCGGTCGACGACGGCCTCAAACCCCCGGCCGGACTTGGTCGAGAGCTTGGCGGTCTGCAACAGCTTCAATTGGGGCGTAAAGACGCCCGCCAGGATCTTGGTCCCGCCCAGATCAACCCCCACGATGAGGTCCGTTTTCTGACTTTCTGCCATGTGTATGCCGGGAACTAGGTGCACCGGCAGAGTTTTCACTTCCGTGCGTGGCGCAAAGGAAAAAAGCCGGCGAAAGGCAAATTCACGGTCGGCCCGACTTCGGATTGGTCGGCTGGGCGATTCGGGGAATGACGTTGCCCACGCCATCGAACGCGGAATACAGCGGCAACGCCACGCCGCCGACGCGCTGGGGCAGCAGATGGTCCACAGTCGGCCCCGGCAGGGTCAGCGCCCGGGTGACGCCGTTGCGAACCTCCGTGGCGATGGTCTGGAATGGCGTGCTGTTGAAGGACGATTCGCCCACGATGAAGATCGCCGAGGCATCCCGTATGCGGAACATAGGGTCGGACTTCCACACCCCGGACGAATTGCAAAGCCCACCCAGCAGTTCCGTTTTTCCGCCGCCCGATGTTTCCACGAGGCAGCCGCCCAGGCCGGTCTTGAAGCCAAATAGCCACGCCTGCCCGCCGTCGTTGATCAGCTTCGTGCCTTCAAAGGTGCTGGACCAACTCCGCGCCCAGAGCCGTCGGCCCTCGCCCATCTGCAAGGGTAATCCGGACTGGACATCTTCCAGAAACACTTCGCCGCTCCCCGACCAGGCCAAGTTGGCGCCGAGGCAGCTGCTGACCACCAACGGACGCTCCGAGGCGTGCTGGATCAGCAGCTTCGTGGCGGGTTCGATCTCCAGCCGCTCAATCACCATTGGCTCGTTGGTCGGGCCGAGGATCTTGAAGGCCGGTCCGCCCTGCAGCGTCGCCAAGTTTATCTTCGCCTCGCAGCCGATGATGCGGTGGACATTGCCCCGCACCTCGACCGGGCTGTTGATCACCCAGGTCCCGTTGGGCAGATAAACCGTGCCGGCACCCGAATCGATCGCCGCCTGGATCGCCTGCGAGTCGTCGCGGTTATCATCCGGCCGGCCGCCAAACTGGAGCGGACTGGACCACCGGGCGAGCGGGTCCCAAACCACCTCGGGCGTTTCCTTGACCGGAAGCCGCAGGGTCCGGAACGGCGCCGGGAACATGTTGAACGGGCGGTGGGAAAAGAATTCGTCGACTTCCGCCGTGCCCACATGCTCGCCCGTTCCCACCTCGTTCTCGACGAGGTTGGTCACGGTGAGGTTCGTGCAGCCGACACTGACCAGATCCCGCAGGAACAGCAGCCCTCGATTCTCCACCGCGGGGCTGGGCCGCTTGGCCGGCAGGCCGACGAGCCGGGAATCCAGCAGCGAAATCATGCCGGTGGGGTCAGTGTTGAGGACGGCGGGAACCCGGTTGGAACTCGTGAGGTGCCGGATCGACATCACCTGGCCGCGGTTGCGGATCGCCGCGGACTGCTGGTTCTGGAACTGGACCGACTCGGCATTGATGGAAAACACCGAGAAGGCGGCCCGCAGGCCGACATCAAAGCCATCCACGAGCACATTCTTAAGGAAAACCGGGCCGTTGAAGTCCACGTGCCCCACGTCGACGCCCGTGACCCCGTCGCCCTTGCCGCCGGCGATCACGGTGACGTCGCGGATGCACCCCTGCTCGTTCGCCTTGAACTGCAAGCCCACGGCTCCCGGGTTGCCGACCCCGGTATGCAACGTGAGATTCCGCACGGCATTCCGGTGATGGTGCTGGTGTTCCCCGCCCGTCCACAGCATCGGCCGCGCGCGCCCCGGATTACTGAACCCAGGCGAGTAGTCCAAGAGCTCCAGCCGGGTTCCCTCCCGGCTTTGCCCCTGCAGGATGGTCGCCCGCTGCGCCGTGTCGCCTTCGCCGTTCGGCCACCGCAGGGTCGTGGTCAACCGATAGGTGCCGTTGGGGAGGTAGATGATCCGGTTACCGTTCGGATTTTCGAGCAACGCCTGTTGGATCGCCTCTGAATCGTCCGTCCGCCCGTCACCCTTGGCCAAGTAGGGCGCCTTCGTGACGTCGATCACGCCCGCGTCGTCTGGAAAAACGATGTTTTCGGCGACCGCCGCGCTGAACAAGTTCAGCGTAAGCAGCCAGAAGATGAGTCGAGTGGGCCGGCAACGCATGCGATGGCAAATCCGGGCCGAACATAGGCACGAAGCCCGCTGAGGCGAGCCGTTTCCGCCGAAATTCGGGCACCCGCGGGCAATTCCAGTTTCCCGCGCCCCTCGCTTAGACTATGCCCGCCGGCGCGTGAGCGAATCGCGGAGCACTTTTTTCCGACAGAGCGCCTGGATGGCGCTGGCCACCGTCCTTGGCGGCGGCTTCATGACGCTTGTCCATCCGTTCGCCGCCAGCCTTCCCGGCGAGGAGTATGCCGCCTTCGGCTCCATGCTTCGGCTGTTGCTCCTCCTCGCCATTCCGAGCGCGGGACTTCAGGTCATGTTCGCGCAGCGCAGCGCCGCAACGGATCCCGCCGAAGTCGGCCCGTTGGCCACGGCGACCCGGCGAACGTTGGGACTGCTGACGGTCGGCTGGCTGCTGCTGGCAGCCCTCACGTGGGGTTTCCAACGGCAGTTGTCCGCGGCCTTGGACCTTCGATCCCCCGCTCTGCTTTGGCCCACGCTGTTGGCCGCCTGGGTATCGTTGGCGCTGCCCGTCTTCCGTGGTCTGGTGCAGGGCCGGCAGGATTTCTTCACCCTCGGCGCGGCCGCCATCCTCGACGGCGCCGGACGCCTCGCGGCGGTCTTCGTGCTCGTGGTGTTGCTTCACGGCGGTGCCACTGCCGCCATGAGCGCCGCCGTGATCGCGATGCTGGCTTCCACGGCCCTGACCGCCTGGGCCTCACGGCACGTTTGGCTCGCGGCCGGCGACGCCTTCGACTGGCGCCCCTTCCTGCGCGGAGCCCTGCCCTTCACCGCCGGAGCCGGCTGCCTGCTGATCTTGTCCCAGTCGGACCTCATCTTCCTGAAGCTCGCCATCCCCGCGGACCTCACGGATCGCTTCCAACTCAGCAAACTCTATCAGCCCGCGGCGCAAATCGGCTTTGCGATGACCCAATTCACCGTGCCGTTGGCAATGGTGATGTTCCCGAAAATCGCCCGCAGTTTCGCCCGGGCCGAGAAATCCGACGCCTTGCGCCTGGCACTCATCGGCACCGCCATCCTGGGAAGCCTCGCCGCCCTCGCCGCCACCCTCTTGCCGGAACTGCCGCTGCGAATCCTCTTCTTCCGGACGCCGGCCAACTGGGCCGCCGCCCCGCTCGTTCCGTGGTGCGCCTGGGCCATGCTGTCGTTTGCCCTCGCCAACGTGCTGGCCAGCGACCGACTGGCCCGGGCGGATTTCCGGTTCGTGCCTTGGGCCCTAGGATGGACCGCGCTGTTCCTCGGGACGCTCGCCTGGGTGAAGCCGCAGTTCGCCCACCTGGAACCACTGGCGGCCTATCGGCTCGTGATCGCAATCGTGGGCGGCTTCAACCTTGGACTGCTGGGGTTGATCTGGATTTCCTGCCGCCGTCCCAGACCCGCAACGTCTGCGACGACGTGACGCGGGGAGAATGGCGGAAAAGAAAAAGCCCGCACGAAGCGGGCTGAAAGTAATTGGTGCCCCGGGCCGGACTTGAACCGACAACCAATTGATTAAGAGTCAACTGCTCTGCCATTGAGCTACCGAGGCACGCAAAGCGGCGCGGAAATTGTTGTTCGGGCTCCGGTTTGTCAACGCCTGCTTGAATTAATATTCGGCTGGACTGAAACCAACGTCCCGGCCGCCCGAGGGGCACTTGCCTCCAGGTTGATTCGCCCCAGACTCCAAACATGGATGGGCACGGATTTTGGAATCGGGTCGGATTCGTCCCGGTGGTGATGCTGGGGGTTTTCGCATCCGCGCTGGGGGCGCCGGTGCCGGTCGTATTGAGCACCAATTCCCCGGTCCGGATCATGGCGGCCAACCTGACGGGCAACAGCCAGCGTTACGAGCCGTTCGCCGCGCGGATCTTCCAGGGACTCAAGCCGGACATCGTGGCCATCCAGGAGTTCAACGTGGGAAACAATTCTCCCGCCGAGGTCCGTCAGTTCGTCGACGCCGCGTTCGGACCGGCTTTCCAGTATTTCCGCGAAGCTGGTGCGCAGATTCCCAACGGGGTCATTTCCCGCTGGCCCATCGTGGCTTCGGGCGAATGGGCCGACCCGCAGGTCAGCAACCGAGACTTTGTCTGGGCGCGCCTGGACATTCCCGGACCGCATGACCTCCATGTCGTCAGCGTCCACCTGCACAGCGGCGGCGGTCCCAGCTCCCGGAAGTTGGAGGCCGATTCCTTGAAGTCGCGCATCGCGGCCGCCTTTCCGGGCGGCGCCTACGTCGTGCTGGCCGGCGACTTCAATTTCGATACCCGCTCGGAAGCCGCGATGACGGTGTTCAAGACGTTCCTCGTGGACGATCCGGTGCCCGTGGACGGCCGGGGCGATCCCGACACGAACAACGGGCGCAGCAAACCCTACGACTACGTGCTGACCAGTGCGAACTGGCGGACAAATCTCATCCCCACCCAGTTGGGGGCGTCTTCCCCGGTGTTTCCCTCCGGGCTGGTGTTCGATTCACGGGTCTATTCGCCGCTGAGCGCCGTGGCCCCGGTCCAAAGCGCCGATTCCGGCAATGCCCAGCACATGGCCGTCGTGAAGGACTTCTCCGTGCGCCATTCGGTGACCAATTTCATCGAACTCACCTCGCCCAAGCTGGATTGGTCGGGCACCGAACTCCGTTGGAATTCGCCAGGCGGAATCACTTGGCGCATCGAACTCAGCACCAACTTCAGCCAGTGGACGACGATCGGCACGGCGTCCTCGGCAGGCACCGGTGGCACTTTCCGGCCCGCCGGAGATTTGCCCCAGCCGGCGTTGCTACGGGTCGTTTATCCCTGAGCGTCCGCGCCGAGGAATTCCAACGCCCGCCGTTCGCTGTAATACTCGTCTTCCCGTAAGCCGCTGCCGACGAAACCGACGTGGCCGCCGCGTTCGGGGGTTTCCAAGTGCAGCCACGGACTTCCGGCGGCGACCTCCCGCGGAAAACATTCGGGCGTGAGGAACGGATCGTCCTGCGCATTGAGCAGGAGCGCGGGCACGCGGATAGATTCGAGGAAGAACCGCGAGCTGGACTTGGCCCAGTAGTCTTCGGCGTCCAGGAACCCGTGGATCGGCGCCGTGTAGCGGTCGTCGAATTCCCGGAATGAACGCATGGTTTCGTAGCCGTCGTCATTCAGGCGGCCGGGGAACTGGGCCATTTTGCGCCGCACCTTTTCCCGGAGATCGCCTAGGAAACGGGCCATGTAGGGCTGATTGAACGGGCGCGCCATGATCTCCGCCGACGCCCGGAGGTCGCACGGCACCGAAATCGCCATTGCTCCCGCGAGCCAAGCCGGCGTGGCGCTCCCGAGTTCGCCCAGCCACTTGAGCGTGAGATTGCCGCCGAGGCTGAAACCAACCAATGCGATCCGGCCGTAACCATGTTGGCTCACCGCCGCAACCACCCGCCCCAGGTCATCCGTGGCACCGCTGTGGTAGAGCCGGAAGTTGCGGTTCACCTCGCCCGAACAGCCACGAAAGTTCCACGCCACGGCATCCCATCCCCGCCGGTTGAACGCCCGGACCATTCCGCGCACATAGACACCCTGCGACGAGCCCTCCAATCCGTGGGAAACGATGACGCACTTCGCCGAACCCACTTCCGACCAGTCGAGGTCCAGGAAGTCGCCGTCGTCGAGTTCCAGGCGCTCGCGCCCGTAGGACACCTCCGGCACGGAACGCTTGAGGTGCGGATAAACCGTGTGGGCATGCCCGTTGCGGAGCAGCAACGGAGCCTGATAGCTGGAGGCAAGCAGCGGCACGACCCTCCCGGTAACGGCTGGCGTCTTGCCGGTCAAAAGTTCGCGTGCCTCAAGGCTCCGGGCGGGGCTGGACACGGAAGAATTGCGCCGCCGGCCCGACTGGCAGTTCCAGCGCCTGGCGATCCTCTGCGAGCGCCCGCGGCGCAACGGACTCCAAAGGCGCAAATGTCCCGTCAGCCGACGAGGCGGTCTCCACTTCAATCCGGGCGCCCACCACGCCCAGCCAGCGCAATTGCACCCGGCCATCGGGCATCCGGTGAATCTTGAGTTCGGTCGCCGGCCTTGGAATCGGTTCGGCCAGCAGTTCTGCCAGCCAACGTGGATCGCCGGGACCCGTCACGCCGTCTGCCGAGGGAGTGACCATCGGCTTGGCCGGGTCCAGGCCCCGGAGGAATTCCCAGCCGTCGGGCAGCCCATCGCCGTCGGTGTCCGGCTTCCGCGGATCGCTGCCCGCCAATTCCTCCGCCAGCGTCCCCAGGCCGTCGCCGTCCGGGTCGGCCGAATCCGCCGGGGTGTCCCGGAACTCGAAGGCATCGAGCGGCGTCCCGTCGGCCGCGACCGCGGACAGGCGCAAGGTGTCCCCCCGGATGTCGAGCCGGGAAAGGTGCCAGCGCGGGTAGAAACACGCGCTGTTGGTGTCCATCTCGACCAATCCGTAGAGGCTGGCCCCGCCGCCGCCACTCACCACAGTGGTGACCCGCCGGACCGGGTGGAACCGCTCGAATGCATGATCGTGCGCGGAAAAGATCAGGCGCACCCCGTGCCGCACCGCGATGGGCAGCAGCGCGGCCTCGACCTGGAGCCGGTCCGGCACCCGGTTCGAGTCATAGTCGTCGAACCGATGCAAGCTGGAGGTGTTCACCGGATTATGCAGGCAGATGAACTTCCACCGCTTCCGCGAGGCGGCCAGGTCCGCTTCCAGCCAACGGGCCTGCGGGCTGTCGGGCTTCATGACGTAAAGGTAGTTCCAGGGCCAATACACCACCGCGAAGTGCGCGTCTCCGAGGTCGAAGGAATAGTAGAAGTCCGCCTGGGTTCCATCCTGCAGGTGTTCCAACGCCGGCACCGCATTGGTGGGCATCCGAAAGGCGGCCTGAAACGGCGCCGGCCCGAAGCTGAGGTCGTGGTTGCCCCAAGTCATGAAGCTGGGCACCGACCGCAGCATTTCCCGGTAAACACTCAGGCACCGCGTGTCGGTCTGCGCCGGATGCAGCCACGGATAGACGATGTCGCCGAGGTGGATGAATGCGTCCGCTTCCCCGGCCAGCCGTTCCAACTGCCGGCCGACCTCAAATTGGGCGCGGGCTCCCGAACCGGAATCCCCGATCAGGAGCACGGTCGCGGGGCCTTCCGCCGCGGGCATCCGGAACTCGTAGGTCGGCGAAATCGTGTCCCCGGCCAACCCGGCCACGCGGACTCGGTAGTAGCAGCGGCTTCCCGGCGGGAGCCCTTCGATCGTGGCCAAGTTGTAATTGGTCGTCACGCCGCCAGGAACGCTGCGCCCCAACTCCGGCGTCGCCCCAAACTCCAGCGTTGCCGGGCCGGCCAGCGGCGTCCGCCACAGGATGCTCAGCACCCCGGGCGCATGGTTCTGCGCGTAGGGGCCGCGGTGAAAATTCGCCAGCAGCTCCGGCACGAAAACCAGATCGAAACCGGGCCGTTCCGGCGGATGGACCTGCACTGCCAGCACGTTGGTCCCGGGACGCAAGTGGGACGCGAAGTTCGACAGCACGATGTCCTCGGCCCAGCCGGCCGGACGCCATTCCGAGCGGTTGGTGAAAGTGAGCGGCGACCCGGGCGCGCCCAACGAACGGCGCACGATCTCGCCGCCATTCAGATACGCCACGAAGCCGCCCTGCCAATCGGCCCGCAGCACGAGTGCCGCTGCCTCGGCCGGGTTCTCCATCTGAAACTCCTTCCGGAAATAAATCGTGGCGCTGCCTCGGACGAGCCCGTGGAAGGGAGTGTTTTCCCCGCGATTGCTGGAGCCGAACCCGGAACCGCCGCGACGCCAATCCGCATCGTCAAAACCCGGTTCCCGCCAGCCCGCCGGCGGTTCGTTGGTGGCCGGCAGGAAGGCCCAGGTTTCCCCCACGCCGATCAGTGCCGGTTCCAACGCTCCGGCCGTAAGCCGAAGGCCCAGCAGGAGCAGCGTGAGGATGTGGCGTAACATGATCGTCACTTTTGCGGCAGGAACCGCCCGCGCGCAACTCCCGAGCCACTGCGAGGCTAAGGATCAGCGGGTATCCCAACGGTAAAAACGCGGCGTCTCCCGGAGCTCCAGCTGTTCGTTCGGATAACGGGCCACAAGCGCATCCACTTCGGGAAAATGCTGGCGCAGCAATCCCAAACCCCGGTCCGGCCCGAGCACGCTGACGAGCTTGGACAGCGCATCGACGGTCATCGCCTTGGGCCCGATCAGGGTGACCAGACTGTGATCCGTGAGGCCGATTCCGGTTCGCGGGTCCACGATGTGCGAGTAGCGGACTCCGCCGATTTCCGCGCGCTGGAAGAAGTCGCCGGAAGTGACCAGCGCCGTCTGCCGCAACCGCAGGACCCGCGCGGGCGGCGCCCCCGGCACGTCCAAGGCCGCCACCTCGACTCGCCAGCCGACCTCGCCCGGCGGCGGTTCCCCCACGACCATGTCGCCGCCACCGCTGACGAGGAACCGGGCCACGCCCTGATCGCGCAAGACGGCGGCGGCCTCGTCCAAGGCGTAGCCCTTGGCGATGCCGCCGAGATCGAGGCGCATGTTCGGCCGCAGGAGCGTCGCAGCCAGCGGGTGCACCGAGATGCCGGTGGATTCCAGTTTGACGAACTGCCAACCGACCGACGCCGCGGCCGTGGCAAGCCGGTCCGCGGCCGGCAACTCCCGTTGCCGGCGAGCCCGTTTCCAAAGCTGCACATAGGGGCCGACCGTCACGTCGAAGGCCCCCTCGCTCAGC
>JBIIUN010000101.1:0-12121 GCA_044339945.1 Kapaibacterium sp. (SeqCode) | reverse complement strand
GGACGGCGCAAAGTGTGTCCTGCTCAAACACGCCCGAAGGGGAAACTTTTCCGCAGGAGACCGACATCGACTGAAGGCCAAAGAATGAGCTGCGCGTCACCGGTAAAACGGGAGCAATTCTCACCCGCTGCCCGTCTGAATCCCATGCCTTGTAAAGGCCCGCTTCAATATCCGGAGACTCCAGGGAGGATTCCAGCGAAGCCAGATCAGTCCACCAAGTTACTCCATCGTCTGCTTGAAGGAAGATGGGCAGTTTCATGCGGCTACAATCCGAGCCATTGGGGGACCTCGCGAAAGGCGTTCGTGCTATCAAGCAGTGTTCGCTCAGCGAAATCGCGTAAACCTGCGCCAAATGATTTTGTCGCTGCGTTACAATTCACTCCACCACCACCCGGCAAAAGCCATTCGCCGGTGCCGCGGGCGGCAGATTCAATCGCTGCTCAATGAACTCCGCCACGCCGCTCGCGGGGTAGGTGAGCTGGCCTTGCGCGGGACTCCATGAGTTCAGGTCGGGGCTTACTTCCACGCGATAACTCCGGCCTGGCGCGACCGTGAAGCGCACCTTGATCTGGCCGTCCGCGTCGAAGGACGTCGTCAGCAGGCGGAAGGCGCTGGCGGCGTCCTCCGGGTTCGTGCCGGTCGCGTATTCGCGGGCGTTGGAAGCGCCATCCCCGTCCGGATCGGTGTCGGCGGTGTCCGCGAGGTCGCCGAAATAGAAGTTCTCCCAGTCGTCGGGCAGGCCATCCGTGTCGGCATCCGTATCGCCGACGAGCACCCCGTCGAGCTCCAGTTGGGGCGGATCGTAGAGGGCGTTCTCCTTGGTGGCGTAGAGCGGATACGATCCGAAGCCGCCATTTCCCGTGCCGCCGACGGTCGCCTGCTGGGCGGGCGACAACGAGCTGATGAACAGGCGCAGGCGCCCTGTGCTCAGGGCGTTCTGGAAATACGAGTGGATCAGCGGATCCGCGAGATCGACGTCGAAGGTGAGCACGCTGTCCTCAGGGACCAGTTCGCCCGGCGCGGCGTTGGTCGTGATGCCGATGGCCCACGGGTGCGCCTCGAACGGGGCGTTGGTCCAGTCCGGGTTCGTCTGCCCGACATGGTTCGCGATGTCGATCAGCGCGCCGGTGGCGTCAAAGTCGGCGGCGTAGGCATTGCGGGTGCCGATGGTGATGTTGGCCGAGGTGAAGGCGTTGATCGGACCATAGCGCGAGGTCTCCTTGAACGAGTCCGCCGTGAATCCGCCGCGGAAGCCCGCGCCGTGCAGTTCGATCGGGCGGCCCAAGTCGCTGTCCGGCACGTAGCCGGGCTGGTTGGTCATGTAAGTGACGTAGCTGTCGTAGGTCGGGTCGTAGAAGAACGTCTTGTCCCGGCTGATCGTCACGGAGACCCGGGCGCGGCGCAGGAGGTATTGGCGCGGCGGCTGGTTGGTGGGCACGAGCGATTCGGTGTTCCAGCCCAACAGGAACTGGGCGTCGCGGGTGTCGAAGCGGGAATCGAACGAGGCGAACGTGGACGCCGAAGTCCGGGTGCCAGGCTCGAAGTCGAAGGGATACATCCACCGGTCCAGCGTCGGCTGGCTGAGGCGCAGGCCGAATTCGCCGGCGAACAGGGAACCGGCCGCCAGGAGCAGAAAAAGAAACACCGGCAGGCGCGAACGCCGGCCGGTGGCAGGAAAGGCGATTTTCACGGCGCCCAGCATGGCAGCACTTCAGCGCCGGCGCCAGACGGCGAATGCGAGCAGGCCGACCCCGGAGATCATGGCCCAAGTTTCGGGCTCGGGCACGGCTGCGACGTCGAGCTGCGCGGCGTCCAGGACGACATGGGGCGTGGTCGCGCCCAGATTGATGGTCAACGCGGTGGCGTTCACGCCCGTGAGATCCCAAGTCCAACTGGAAGTGACGGCCATTGATCCCGGCATGGAATTGTCGGTCGCCCGTTCCAGCTCGGTGCGGGCGGCGGTAAGGGTGCCGGATCCGTAGTTCAGGCTGATGCTGTTGTAGTTGGGTTCGAGGCCCAGGGTGCGCACCTGAAAGACCACGGTGGCGAGCGGCGACGAGACGTCATAGCTGACGCTGAACGCACCGATCGCAAACGGTCCGGCGTAAATGTTTCCGCCGCCCACGAGCATCGCCCCGGCCGAAGTTTGCGCCAGGGTGGCCACGGCGTCGCTGCCGGCCACGTCGGGGTTATTGGCGCCGGTCGGCACCGTGAAGACTTCCCAGCCGGCGAAGTCGGCGTTGGGCTGCCCCCGGAAGGCGGGCGCCACAAACTTGGTCGAATCGGCCACCGAGGTGACTGCGCTCACGCAGGAGAGCGCCACGGCAATAAGGAGTGTAGATTTCATTGCATTCATGACGGACGCGACCTTATGGCCATTCCGCCCCGCTCGCTAGCGCCCGATTGCCATTTTCTGTTGCGGCTTTGTCTTGTCGGCTGCGGCTAGGCGCCCGCGGCGCGGAGGGCTTCCAGCTCTTCCCAGCGGGCAAACATGCGGGTGACCTTCGCCTTGGCCGCCTCCATTTCCGCCAGCAATGCCGGCGTCCGGGCGGCATGCACCCGGTGGAAGTCCGGCGCGGCAAACATCGCCTCCAGCCGGGCCACGTCGGCTTCGGCGACTTGGATGGCCGCTTCCATGCCGGCCAGTTCCTGCTGTTCCTTGAAGGACAGCTTGCGGGCCTTGGGCGGCGGCGCGGCGGCGGGGGCGGAAGCCTTGGCGGGCGCGGGCCGGGCCTTGGACAACTCATCCTGCCGGGCAGTGAGGCGGCGCTTCTTTTCGAGGTAGTAGTCGAAGTTCCCCTCGCTGAAGGCCACGCGGCCATCGCCCTCGAAGGCGAGGATGCCGGTGCAGACGCGGTTGAGGAAGTAACGGTCATGGCTCACGACCAGCACGCAGCCGGGGAATTCCACCAAGGCTTCCTCCAGCACCCGCATTGTCTGGAGATCCAGGTCGTTGGTCGGTTCGTCGAGGATGAGGAAGTTGCCGCCGCGGCGCAGCACCTTGGCCAGCAGCAGCCGGCTCCGTTCGCCGCCGCTAAGGTGCCGGATCTGGGTGACGAGGCGATCGTCGGTGAACAGGAACCGCTTCAGGTAAGCCCGCACGGACAGCCGGGTGTCGCCCCAATTGACCCAGTCGGAACCTTCGCTCATCTCGTCGATGACGGTGCGTTCCTCGGCCAACCGCAGGCGTCCTTGGTCCACGTAATTGAACTGCGTGAGCTGGCCGACGCGCACTTCGCCTTCGGTCGGCGTCAATTGGCCGAGGATCAGCTTCAGCAGCGTCGTCTTGCCCAAGCCGTTGCGCCCGGTGATGCCGATGCGCGAGCCGCCGGCGAACGAGAGGCTGATGCCGGAGAAGAGCCGCCGGCCGCCGAAGTTCATGCCGACGTCACTCAGGTCCACCACGCGGTTGCCCAACTGCGGGGGCGGCGGGACGACCAGCTCCATGTCGGATTCGACGGCGTGCGGCGACGCTTCGTCGACGGCAAAGAACTGATCCAGCCGGGCCTTCGACTTGCTGGTCTGCGCCTTCGGGCGGCGCCGGACCCATTCCAGTTCCTTGCGCAGGAACATCTGGCGTTTGTGCTCCTGCAATTCCTCGGTGGCCAGCTTCTCCGCCCGGCCGGCGAGGTAATCGGTGTAGTTGCCCTGGTAACGCTCAAAGACGCCGTTGCGCAGTTCGACGATGCTATTGGCCACCTCGTCGAGGAAGTGCCGGTCGTGGGTCACCACGAGCAGCGCCCCCGGATAATCGGCGAGGAACTCCGTGATCCAGGTGACCGACTCGATGTCGAGGTGGTTGGTCGGCTCGTCGAGCATCAGCACGTCGGGCTGGCTCACCAGGGCCCGGGCCAGCGCGACGCGCCGGTGTTCACCGCCGGAAAGGCCCTCGATCAGGCGCTCGTCCGGCGGGCAGCCGAGCTGGTTCAGCGCGGAACGGATGCGTGCGTCCAGCGTCCAGCCGCCGAGGCGCTCGATATGTTCCTCGAGCTCCTCGTGCCGCCGCGTGTGGCCGGGCAGCGTCTCGTATTCGTGGATCAGCTTCAGGACGTGGTCGGCGCCGCTGCGCACGCTTTCGTAAACGGTCTTGGCCGGATCCAGCTCGAACGTCTGCGGCAGGTAACCCACGACCACCTCGCGACGGCGGACGACTTCGCCGGAGTCGGGCTGCAGCTCGCCGCACAGGATGCGCAGCAACGTGGACTTGCCGGCGCCATTGCGGCCGACGAGGCCGATGCGGTCGCCCGCGGCCAAGCCCAGGGAGGCACGGTCCAACAGCACCCGGTCATTGTGGTGCAATTCAAGGTCTCGGGCGGCCAACAGCGTTTCGGAACTCACAAGGCCGGTCAACCTACCCTACCTCGGCGGTCCGGGTCGAGCCGGCGCATCAGGTAACTTGAACGCTCGGACATCTCAGGCCGGAGCCCGCTCGCCGCCCGCAACGAAACGCGCCGCCGGGAATTCCATGCGCAGCCGCTCCAACTCGGCATCCTCCGCCAGCAGCGCGGCCGTGGACAACCCGTCGGAATCCGTCGCGGAGGGCGCTACCACGGCGGCCCACCGGCGGCCGCCGACCGGTTCACCCCGGCGCGGATCGAGCACGTGGCCCAATTCCCGGCCAGCAGCGTCGGTGAACGATTTGCCCCACCCGGCGGACACGGAAAGCGACTCATCCCGCAGCGCCACCGAACCACCTTCGGGCAAGGCAACCTTCCAGGCCGCGGCGTCGGGCGGTTGCCCGAGCGCGATCACCGTGCTGGTGCCGCCGTGCAGCAGCGCGCTGGTCACGCCGGCGTCGCGGAGCAATTCGGCGGCGCGGTCCAGCGCGTAGCCCTTGCCGATGCTCCCCAGGTCCACCAGCACGCCGGGCCGGGTGAATCGGATCGTGAAGTTCGCTTCGTCGAGTTCCAGCCGGTCCGACCCGACACAGGCGCGGGCGACCGCCAAGGCCGCCGGATCGGCAGCCGCGCCGGAGCCGCCCAGGAATCCCCAAGCCCGGACCAAGGCCCCGGCCGTGACGTCGAAGGCACCCCGGGTGGCCGCCGACAAGGCCACCGCACGTTTCAAAAGCCGGAACGTTTCCGGCGCGATCCGGACCGGGCCGGCAGCGGCACCGGCATTCAGGCGGGCGATGTCGGTGTGCGGTCGGTAAAGGCTCAGGAGATTCTCCAACCGGTCCACCTCGTCGAGCGCCTCTTCCGCGGCGGCCCGCAACGCGGCGGCGCTCGCCCCGTGCAGGACGAACTCAAACCGTGTCGCCATCGCGTGGCGGGCGACCAGGGTTGGGGGCGGCAGATTCACCGGAAAACAACGACGCCGGCTCCCGCGAGGAAGCCGGCGTCGCCAATCGAATACTACCGCTCAGGACAGCGGAGTGGTGCCGTAGTCGAGCGCCGGGATTTCACGGCCGAGGCCGTCCTTCACCTTGCGGGTGGCGGCGTCGAAGTAGCACATCACGCCGAAGCGATCGCTCATTTCGGCGAGCGAGATGACAGTCTGCACCTTGACGGCGAGGTCGATGCCGGCGTTCTGGGCTTCCTGGCCGCGGATGGCGCGGAAGAAGTTGCGGTGGTGATTGGCCACACTCTCCGCGTTCTCGCCGGTGAAGGCTTCGCTGGTGACGGGATCAATGTCCTCCGCGAACGGACGCTCGGGCTTCAGTTCCACCTTGTTGCCGGCCATGGTCAGGGTGGCCTTGTGGCCGCGGATCATTTCCTGGGTGCCCTGCTCGTTCACGGTGCTGGAGGTGATGTGCATCACCATGCCGCTCGGGAACTCGGCGATGAGCTGCACGATTTCCGGCACGTCGCGGACGTATTCGGTCTTGGCGTCACCCGAGGACTGGAGGTCGGACTGGACCTTCTTGTTGCCCACGCTGGCGACGCGGACCGGGAACTCGGGATTGCCGGTGGCGAGCATGTAGGGGTGCAGCTTGTGCGGGAACAGGTCGCCAAGCAGGCCGGAGCAATAGGGCTGATACTTGCGCCAGCGGAAGTAGTGGTCGGGATTAAACGGCACCTGCTTCTTGATCTGGTCGCCCATCCAGGCGGCCCAGTTCAGGTCCTCGGGCGTGCACCACTTCTGGATGGTGTAGTTCCATTCACCCTTGGGGTTGTTGCGCATGTAGCTGCCCTGGCTCATGACGACCGGCCCGATCTTGCCGGCTCGGATCCACTCGGCGGCCTTGTGCCACTTCTTGTCGGAGCAACCCTGGGAACCGACCTGCACCAGTTTGCCGGTGCTCTTCGCGACATCATACATCTGGAAGCCCTCGCTCAGGTAGCGGGTCATCGGCTTCTCGACGTAGACGTGTTTGCCCGCGGTCATGGAGTCGACGCTGATGCGCGTGTGCCAGTGATCGACGGTGGCGCAGAAGATGACGTCGATGTCCTTGCGTTCGAGCATCCGGCGGTAGTCCTCGTAGCCCTCGCATTGCGGGCCGGCCTTCTTCTTGGCGACTTCGACGCGGTGCTTGGACACGTCGGCCACGGCGGCCAGCGCGATGTTGTTGGCCTGCTCGTCCACGTCCTTGCAGATGCTGACGTGCGCGCCGTAGCCCTGGCCGCCCACGCCCACGAAACCGCAGACGATCTTGTCATTCGCCCCGATCACCCGGCCGGCATAGGGCGCCACGCCGGACTTGAGGCTGGACTTGACCCCGCCGCCCGAAGCGGACGCACAGCCGACGAGGGAGGTCGCGGCCCCGGCCACCGTGGCGGCGGCGGTGGCGCGCTTGAGGAAGTCACGACGGGTGGAGCCAGACGGCGTCTGGCCAGGGGCAGAGTTTTGCTGAGACATACGCTTGCAGTGCTTTCGAGAGTTCGTGGGAACGGACGCAGGCTATCGCCGGGGGATTCGAGGTCAATTGTGAAGCCCGAACGCGGAGCGCCGATTCAGCACGTCGGTCTCGCCCGGTTGGGGTAGCGGCAACGTGAAGGCAAAGGTGGCCCCGTGGCCTGCCTCACTCTCCACGAAGATCTTGCCGCCGTGCTCCACGACGATGCGCTCGCAGATGGCGAGACCCAGGCCGGTGCCGTGCGCCTTGCCATGGGTGACAAACGGCTCGAACACGTGCGGGCGGACCTGCATCGGAATGCCCGGGCCATTGTCGGCGAACTCGGTCAGCACGTGGGTCGGGGTCACGTCCACGCGCAGGGTCACGCGGCCGTCCGCCCGGTCCGACAGGGCGTCGAAGGCATTCTGGGCGAAGTTGGCGAACACCCGGCTGAACCGCGGCGGGTCCAGACGCACCTGCACGTCGGGCAGTTCGCCGAGAATCTCCACCTTGACCCCGCGGCGCGCGCCTTCCGGCTGCAATTCGAAGAGCACTTCCCGCAGGAACTTGGCGTAGCTGATCTTCGGCAGCACGACGGACAAAGGCACCGCCCGGGTGAAGTCGAGCAGCTCCTGCATCATCCGGTTGAGCACCTCGACCTGCTTGCGCACGCGGTCCCGCGCCTCACGACGCTGGGCCGGCGTGGCCTTGTCCTCGGCGGCGAGATCGGCGGCGATGCCGATGACATTCAACGGATTGCGGAAGTCATGCACGATGCTCCGCGCAAGGCGCTCCACGAGTGTCAGGCGTTCGCCACGCAGCGATTCCTTGAGGAACCGGCGGTTGAACTCGCGGATCCGCAGGCTCGCGTCCCGCACCAGTGAGGCGGCGAGTTCCGGCGAACGCTTGAGCAGGGAATTGACCGTGTCGGTCGGGATGAAGGTGAGTTCGACATCCGTCAGCGCGGTGGCGCTGGCCGAGCGCGGACCGCCGTCGAACACCGCCATCTCGCCGAAATGTTCCCCCTGCTCCAGGCGCATCAGCAGGTATTCCCGGTCGATCGGCGCGGCGACGGTGATGTCGATGGTGCCCGCGTGCAGGATGTAGAGCCCGTCGCCCATCTGTCCCTCGCGGAACAGGACGGTGCCGGCCACGGCCCGGCGCGGCTCCGAATGGGCGCGGATGAACTCAACTTCCGACGGCGGGATGTAGCGCAGCAGGCGGGAGCATTCCAAGGGAACCATGCCGCCAGCATAACGCGCCCCCTGCCCGGCGGTAAAGCCGGCCGAAGCGGCCCGGGCGGGCCCGGCAATGACACCCCGTAGCCGCCGACGTAAGTCGGTGGCTGCCGGTCCGCCACGCCACGGACTCACGTCCGCAGCTACATCGGACGTGTCGTCCTTCCCCCGGAGCCTTCCCCTCCGCGGATTCACCGCCGGCCGCGCGGACTGCCGGGGGCTGCCGGCAGTCTCGAGCCTACCAAATCTTCGCGCGATCCGCCGGCTTGCGGAACCACGGCGATTTCTCGTTCTGCGGCCAAGCGGCATAAAACTCCGGCAGGTTCACGTGCGGCCCAATGCCGCGGAACTGCCCGGGCGAATGCGGGTCGACCACCAGCCGCCGCTGCAACTCCGCCTCGCGCCAGTTCACGCGCCAAAGCTGCGCGAGGCTCAGGAAGAACCGCTGCTCCGGCGTGAAGCCGTCGATGCTCTTCCGCTTCGAGGGATCTTTCGCCAGGGCGCGCTGCAAGGCCTCGAAGGCGATGCTCGTGCCGCCGAGATCGGCAATGTTCTCGCCGAGGGTCAGCTGGCCGTTGACCTTTTTGCCAGGCAACGCTTCGTAGCTGCCGTATTGCTCGACGACCTTCTGGGCGCGGCGGTCAAACTCCTTGCCGTCGGCCTCGGTCCACCAGTCGCGCAGATTGCCTTCGGCATCGTATTTCCGGCCCTGGTCATCGTAGCCGTGGGTGATCTCGTGGCCGATCACCACACCGATGGCGCCGTAGTTCACCGCGTCGTCGAGCTCGAGGTCGAAGAACGGCGGCTGAAGGATGCCGGCCGGGAAAACGATCTCGTTCAGCGCGGGATTGAAGTAGGCGTTGACCGTCTGAGGGGTCATTTCCCACTCGGTGCGGTCCACCGGCTTGCCGATGCGCGCGGCTTGGCGGCGGGACTCAAACTCATTCGCGCGTTGCACGTTGCCGAGATAGTCGTCGCGCTTGATGACGAGCCCGGCGTAGTCGCGGAACTTGTCCGGGTGCCCGATCTTCTGGGTGAACCGGTCGAACTTCTTCAGCGACTCCTTCCGGGTCGCCTCGCTCATCCATTCGAGCTTAGTCAGGCGGTCGCGGAACACGGCGCGAAGGTTGCCGATGAGCTCACCCATGCGGGCCTTGGCGGCGGGCGGGAAGTGTTTCTCGACGTAGAGCTGGCCGAGGGCCTCGCCCACGCCGCCATCCACCGCCTTCGCCGCGCGCTGCCAGCGGGGTTCCGGCTGCGGCTGGCCCCGCAGGACCGTGCCAAAGAACTTGAACGACTCGTCGAACGCAGCCGCGTGAAGCTGGTTGGCCGAGCTGCTGACCAGGTGCCAGCGCAGGTAGGCGGCCCACGCAATGCCGTCAGTTTCCGTCGCGAGGCGGTTCAGCGCCTTGAAGAACTCCGGTTGGCCCACGATGACGTATTCGAGTCCGCGGATGCCGCTGGCGCGGAAGTAGGCCGGCCAATTGAGCGTCGGGGTGAGCTTGTCGAGCTCGTCGAGGCTGAGCTTGGTGTAGTTCTTCTCCTGGTCGCGCAGTTCGGTGCGGGTGCGCGAGACCTTGGCCAACTCGGTCTCCAGCGTGAGAACCGCTTCGGCGGCGGCCTTGGCCTGGTCCTCACCGTCGCCGAGCAACCGCATCAGGCGCACGATGTGGGCGCGGTATTCGTCGCGCTGCTTGGCGAAGCCTTCGGCGAGGTAGTAGTCGCGGTCCGGCAAACCCAGCCCGCCCTGCCAGAGGTAGAGCGCATAGGTCGTGCTGTTCTTGGCGTCGGGCTGCACGAAAGCCCCGAAGCTCGCGCCGATGCCGCGCAGGTGCCAGTTCGCCAGCAACTCCATCGCGTCATCCACGCTCTGGATTGCCGGGATGCGAGCGAGGTCGCCGTCGAGCGGGGTGAACGCGAGCTTCTCCAGGCGGTTCGTGTCCATGGCGGACGCGTAGAAGTCACCGACCCGCTTGCGCGTGACGTCGGCCCCAGTTGAGGCACCGGCGAGTTCGTCGAGCAGCGAACGAAGCTGCCACCAGTTGCGTTCGCCCAATTCGTCGAAGCCGCCCCAGCGCGATTTGTCGGCCGGCACGGGATTGTTCTTTCGCCAGGTGCCGGTGGCGAACTGGAAGAAGTCCATGCCCGGGTCCACCGACTTGTCGAGGTGGGCAACCGAGAAGCGCGGCACCGCCGGCGGGGCATCGGCGGCCTGGAGGAAGGAGGAAACGGCGACCAGCGACACCGAGGCGCACGCCAGACCCAACGAGCGAAGCGAACGGAACATGGCCGGAGGCTGCCCCCGCGCCCGTCAAAGGCAAGGCGGCAACCGCCACCTCAGCAGCTGGTCGGCACCTTCTGCAGCACCTTCACCGCGTGCGGGATGGCGCCCACCACGAAGCCCAGGCATTCGACCGCGCCGGCCGGCTTGCCGGGCAGGCAGATGACCAACGCGGTGTCCACCACCGCCGCGAGGCCGCGAGACAGGATGGCGTTGGGCGTGATCGCCAGGGACTTCATCCGCATGGCTTCGCCGAAGCCGGGAATTTCGCGGGCGGCGATTTCCATGACGGCCTCCGGGGTCACGTCGCGCAGGGCGACGCCGGTGCCGCCGGTGGTCAGGACGAGCTGGCAGCCGTGGTTGATCAGTTCGCGGATCGCGCGCTGGATGTCGCGCTTCTCGTCGGGCACCAGGCGTTCGCCGAGCACCTTCCAGCCGTAACCCTCGGCGGCGGATTTCACGGCCGGACCACCGAGGTCGTCGTATTCGCCGCGGGAAGCCCGATCGGAAATGGTGATGATGCCGGCCTGGATCTGCATGCCGGGGAGGGAACCCGGCGCGGCGGCCGGGAGGAAAGCGGAAAGTGGCCGCCCACCGGACCTGTCGCGTCGCGGAGATTGCCGCCGCCGCCCGGTCCGGTAGCCTCGGCGCATGGCGGAAGAAAAACAGGCGAAGCTCCAGCAGTTGCAGTCGCAGATGCGGCAACTGATGGACGACGACGCGATCGCCGAGCAGGAGCACAAGCTCTCCTGGGCGCAGCGGCTGGTGCATTTCTGGATCCTGGCCGGCCAGAACTTCCTGAAAAACCGCGGCCCGGCCCGGGCCGCTTCGCTGGCCTACACGACCTTGCTGGCGCTAGTCCCGCTGCTCGCAGTTTCGATCTCGGTGGCGGCGCTGTTCCTGCCGCGGGATGAGGGAAAGCAGAAAGAAGAGCTGGTCACCTGGATCAACGCCGCCGTGGAAAAGTTCGCCCCGTCCATCGGGGTAACCACCGATTTCCACGCCAGTAGCCTGACCAATTCCCTTCCCCGCGTCGCCACCGACTTCAACGCCGGCAGCCTGACCAACGCCCTGCCCCGCGGCGCCACCAACTCGGTGGGCGCCACGGCGCCCAGCCTTTCGGCCGAGGAACAGCGCGCCCAGCTGGCGGACAAGATCGTGGAATTCGTGGGCAACATCCGCTTCGGCACCATCGGCGCCACGGCTATGGCAGGCCTGATTTTCGTCGCCATCAGCCTGCTGCGAAACATCGAGGCCGGCTTCAATGACATGTGGGGCGTCACCAAGGGTCGTGGGTGGATGATGAGCATCGTGGTCTATTGGGCGGCGATCACGCTAGGCCCGGTCGTGATCGTGATGGTGAAAGGCGCCAGCTACCTTCAGGCCCTAGCCAAAACCCCGGAATTGTTGCCAACATGGATCCCTGGGCAGGTGGTGCTGTCGTTGGCCTGGGTGCCGGCGTTGGCGGTGAGCTCTCTGGCATTTGGTGCGCTTTATCTCTGGATGCCCAATACGCGGGTCCGTTGGTCCGCGGCGTTGGTCGGTGGATTTGTCGCCGCCTCTTTGTGGATGCTGAACGGCCGCATGGCGGCGCTCTACAACACGCGGGTGCTGACCTACAACGCCATCTACGGGTCGCTGGGCATCCTGCCGCTGTTCCTGCTCGGTCTCTATCTGTCGTGGCTGATCCTGCTGTTCGGCGCGCAGGTGGCTTATGTGTTCCAGTTTCGGAAGGCCTACTTGCAGGAACGCCAGGCCGGCCGGGTGAACCAGCAGGCCCGCGAGTTCGTCGCACTCCGGTTCATGGCGGAAATCGGCCGGCGATTC
>JBIIUN010000100.1:0-12139 GCA_044339945.1 Kapaibacterium sp. (SeqCode) | reverse complement strand
CGCCTCCGCCGCATCGCCGAGGTCGCGCTCGACGAGCCGACCATCGGCCAGCTCGCCGAGGTCGTCGCCGAGAGCGGCGGCGCGAACGAAATGGCGGCGTTGCTTACCCCGAAGAGTTTCACGCTCGGCACGAACTACTTGTCCACCCAGCACAGCCTGGCCCTGTTCCGCGCCGCTGAGTCCAGCCGCCGCCGCGGACTCAAGCTGGGCGAACCTGCGGCGGGCGGGCTCAAACCCCTGCTGCAAAGTCCCGATGTTTCCGTGCAAGCGATGGCCGCGTGGCTCGCCGGTGTCTGGCAAGTAGGCTCGCTCCGGGGCGACGTCGAGGCGTTGGCCAAGGCCGAGCCGCCCGCTCCCAGCAATCGCGGCAGTGCCGCCCGCGCCTACGCGCTAAGCGGTGTGGCCGCTTACGGCGACGCGCAGGCGGGGGAATTGCTCGCGTCCCTCGCCGCTGCCTCACCGGACCGCTTTGCCCGTGCCGATGCCATCGCGCGCCTTGCCCGTCTAAACCTCCCCCGATCCGCAACCTTGGCCGCCGAGTTCCTGTCCGCCGAGCAACCGGCAGGGGCCGTTGACGACTTGGGCAACGCCTTCCTGAGGTTGCAGGGCGGTGCCGAAGCCCTGCGCGACAGCCTCAAGGCGAAGCCACCTTTTGCTGCGAACGCCGCCCGCCTGCTCGTGGTGCAGGGCAACAGCGGCCGTCGCGACACCGAACTCGCCGCGCTGCTGACCCAAGCCGTCGGTTCCGGCCAAACCGGCAAGCCGGTTTCCCTCGATGACATTCCGGCGCTGGCCACCGCGGTTCGCGAGGACGGCAACGTGGCCAAGGGCCGCGAAATTTTCGCCCGCACCGACCTGGCCTGCGCGAATTGCCACGCCGTGGACGGCACACCCGGCAAGATTGGCCCCAACCTCAGCGCGCTCGGCACGGCCCAGACGGTGGAGTTCATCCTCGGCGCGATCCTCGATCCGCAGAAGGAGGTGAAGGAGGGCTTCATGGCCCACGAACTCACCGCCAAGGACGGCGAGGTGTATCAAGGCTACTTCCGCGGCGAGACCGCCGACGAAGTATCACTCTTTAACCATCTCACCGGTGGCGTCGTAAAGCTGCGCCCCGACCAGATTGCCGAACGGCGTCAGCTCGGCTCCCTGATGCCGGCCGGTTTGGCGGATGGATTGTCCCGCGAGGAGTTGCGTGACTTGGTGGCGTTTCTGGCCGGGCTGGGCAAACGCTGATTCAAGGCGCTGGCGGGCACGAGGGATGCCTTTCGCGCCAGTTCATTGCGCAGCAAAAAGCGCCGGCAATCCAGCCGGCGCTTGCGAAGATTCAGACCGCGTGATCAACGAAATTGAGCTCAAGGCCGCCCCGGTCCGCCGGGACCACCGAATCCGGGCGGTGGTGGGAACGCCTTGACTAGCCCTTCACCGAGCTGTTCTTCGTTCAGTTTGCCGGTCTTGGCAGAGTCCCATTCCGACCACCACTTCTCGGCCAGCGAGGTCAATTCCTTCGGTGTGATCTGGTCGTTCTTGTCCGCATCGGCGAGGTTCTTGATCGGTTCGGCGAGGAACATGCCGGGGCCGAAGCCGCCGCGGCGTCCGCCGGGCCCACCGGGTCCGCCGCGTTCACCGATCGGCAGGCCTTCCGACTTGCCGGCGAGCTGCGCGGCCACGGAGGCGTGCCGCGCCGGAACGAAGCCCTTGATCGGCTTGGGCGGTTGGCCAAAACCGAAACCGCCGGGGCCACCCGGTCCGCGTCCGCCGCCGGGACCGCGATCGCCTCCCGGTCCACCGGGGCCGGGACCACGGTCGCCGCCGCGCGGGCCGCCACCACCGAACATCATGGCTACGGCCTCGCCCGCGACCACCTTGTCGAAGCGCTCCAGCTTTTCCGGCGACTCGTCCTTTACGGCGTCGCGGATCACCGTGGCCACGTCGTCCACCTGTTTCGCGAGACGTTCGGGGTGGAAGATCGTGCCCTGGAATTCCTTCAGGCGGGCCAGATAGGCGTCCTTCACCGCGGGCACGCCCAGGACGCGCTCGAAGAAGCGGTTCTCGCCGGACCACGGCTTATTGATGCTCAGTTGCTCGCGTTCTTCCTGCGAACCCTGCATGCCGAAATTGCCGAAGGAGTGGTCGAGATCCCACGGCACAAACTGGAACTTGTCGGTCTTGGGATGCAGGTAAACGACGTAGTTCTGGCCGAGCGTGAGAATCGAATCGAGCGTGCTGAGCCAGACCGTGACGGCCATGAAGCGGCTGAACTCGTCCACATCGAGGAACTCGGGCAGGCGCCGGGCGAAGTCGGCGTCATTGGCCTCGGTGAGCAGCTTGGCGAAGTCCTGCACGCGGCGCTTCTGTTTGTCGGTCAGCTCGGTCTTGGGGTCGTAGATCTGGTTGTAAGCCTTCCAGTCGTCACCGAGGTAGCGGAAGAGCGTGGGCGTGACCGGCTTGAAGATGGCGCCCTTTTTGGAGCCGAAGTTCGCCTCGGCCCAGTTGTTGTCCGGGTTCTCGACGATCGAATAGAGCCCCAAGTAGGTGTTGTCGTGCGAACCGGGGGCGTTCACGCGGACACGGGCATAGCTGGTCCGGGGCGCAGGCACGCCGGCCGCGCGGTAAAGCGTGTAGGACAGCGGCTCGTTCATCCACGAGGCGTCGGTGGTGTTGTTGTGGAGGTTGAGCTTGCCGAGGCCCGCTAGCTTCTGGCCCTTCACGAACTCGTTGAGGTCCACCTTGAGCGACTTCTTGTCCGACATCCGGGCGCCCATGAAGGTGCCGTTGCCCTTGAAGCGAACGGCGACGTTGGTCAGGCGGGTGCCGGCGAAATCCAGGTCGGCGTGGACGTATTCGAAGGTCATGCCGGCGGCGCCGCTCAGGCCGTTGCGTTGGCCTTCGGCGGCCAGCAACCGGGGGCCGAAACCGCCGCCGCCGGGACCTCCCATCGTGAAGGCCTTGTTCATGCCTTCGCGGATGCTGTCGGTGGTCAGGTGGCCTTCCTTCTTGGTGTCCCACTCGGTGCTCCAGCGCTGGAACGAGCCGAGGAATTCGTCCTTGGCGACGCTGCCGTCCTTGTCTTTGTCCAGCGTGCTGAGCCACATCGGCGCCAGGAACCGGGCAGGGTTGAAACCGCCGCCGGGTCCGCCTGGACCACGCCCCGGTCCGCCGCCGCCCGGGCCGCCAAACATGCCGCCGCCCCCGCCTTTGGGTTCGAGGGCCTCCCATTGGCCGGCCGCTAAGGACAGCTTCACGTCCCAGACGCGGTTCAGGGAAAAGAGGTCGGGCGCACTCTTTGGCGCTTCGCCCCAGACGGACAGGCCCAGCAACGCCAGGCCGGCGGTGGAAAGCAATGGACGGATCACCCCGGGGAAGACCCGGAGTGTTAGGATTTGGTTACATTCCAGTTACGCTGCCGTCGGGACGCTGGCTGGCGCGGTGCTGGTCGCCACCGATTCCCGCAGCCGGGCATGCAGGTCTTCGCCCCAGGACTCGGTCAGGTAACGGAACAGCCAGCCGCCGCCGGTCTGGAGCCGGTGGTAGGCGTCGCGCAGGGAAAGCACCATCGTCAGGCGGCGGTTCGGGCAGTTCAGTTCGCCCACGTCGTGCGTGGCGACGGTTTCGAAGCCCATCACCCGGGTATGGAACGCGAAGGGGCTGTGGCGTTCGCCCTCGAACACGTCGGTGATGTAGTGGGAGAAACCGCGGCGGACCGTTTCGGTGCAGGCTTCGCGCATGAGGGCGACCGCGACGAGAAAGGTGCGCCGGTGCTCCGGCACGACGGCGAACCGGCCGATCTCGGCAATGCGGTGGTTCCGAACGAAGGCGTCGAGGTCGATGTCCGCGACCTGCTGGAACCCGTAGTTCGCGTAAAGGTCGAGCGGCGGCGCGTAGAGCACGCGAAGGACACCGACCGGCTGCTGGTCGAGCCGGGCGACAAACCAGGAAACAACCCCGCTGCGGATTTCATCGCGGCACACCAGCGACTCGTCCCGGGCGATCCAGCCCTTCTCGTCGCGATAGGTGGCGCGCATCACGGAAAGGGCCTGGGCACGGCCCCAGTCGTCGTCGACGCGGATGACTTCCAAGTTGAACTTGTGCTGCATGATTAGGTTTTGGTTGAAGGACGTTGCCACCGTTTGGCGGCGAGCAGGGCGAGGGCGCCCATGAGCTGAGCGTGCCAGTCGGCGATTTCGCGGCGGTCCGGCACGCGGCCGCCCGGAGGCGGCACGAGCGGACGGCCGAAATGCAGGGACATCGGCGCGAGGTTGCCGACCCGCCGTCGTCCGGGGGCGACCGAATGGCGGATTCCGACCGGCAGCAGGGGCACGCCGGTTTCGAGCGAAAGCTGGGCGGCCCCACGGTGGCCGGTCAGCAGCCGGTCGGGCAGGCCCGTGGCGGTGCCCTCGGGAAAGATCCCGACGGCTGCGCCGGCGGCGAGCCGTTCACGCGCCAGTTCGTGGGCGGGGCGGTCCGGACAAAGTCGGGCACGGAAACGGTTGAGGAACGCGGGCCTGGCCGGCTTGCGGTTCACCGGGATGACCTCGGCGATGCGGAACACCGTGGCGATCCCGGGCACGAGGAGAAAGTTCCAGTCGGCCAGGAAGTGGACCGGCCGACCGCCGCGCAAGGCCATGAGCAGCGCGGGGACGATCAGCGCCTCCAGCTTGGTGGTGTGATTGAGCGCAAAAATGACCGGATCCCCGGCCAAGGCGTATTCCGGGTCGTGCAGTTCCCGGATCACCGGCCGGCCGAGCAGGAGCGTGGAACGAACCACCCGCCGCAGGGCGGCGCGCCGGCGCAAGTTAGGCAACGGGGCTCGCCAAAGGGCGCCGGAGGAAACCCCGCCTAGAGATTCGGAGGCGGACGGCGGACAGAGGGCAGGCGCTGGGACGGACGATTCCACGGAGCTTTGTCCCGTCACAGTGGCGCCAGTAAATGGCGATATTTTGTCGGAACGGAAAAAGCCCGGTTACGCCGGGGCGGCGATGGATTCGGAGTTGGTCCGGCGCCGGGATCGCGCTTCACTCCCGCCCAGGAAAATGAGCAGTCCCCAGCCGAATCAGGCCGCAGCGTTGATCGCCGGTTATGCCACCTACCGAGGCTTGCCGCCCCTCGCGGGTCTCGGGTCGTTTGCGGAAGCGGCGGTTCCCGGCCTTTCGGTGGAGGAGTCGGTCCGCCGGCTGAAGCGGCATCACTACGCCTTTCGCCGGCTACATCAGATCTTCATCGGGCGGCTGACGGCGGAACCCGTCTACGAATTGAAGATGGCGTTCAGCTACCACGGCTGGCTGTGCGCGGAACACGTCGCGGCGATCCGCGCCCGGGTCGGCGAGATGCGCGAACCGCCGCTGGGTCTGGACAAGGTGCCACATGCCGGCCTGGAGCTGGCATTGGACGAAATCCTGTCCGCCCCGACGACTGAGGAGCTGCTGCTGGGCCTCTACGAAATCGCGCTGCCGGCGCTCCGCGAGGCCTTGGCCCGGCATCAGGCCGAGACGCACGTCCTTGCCGACCAGCCGACCCGGCGGCTGCTGAAATTCATGCTCCTCGAATTGGACGAACTGCTCGACTACGGCCGCAAGGCGATCAGCGCGCTGATTTCCGCGGAGCAACGCGCGGCGGCGGCGGCGGGCCTGACGGCCCTCCGGCAGGCCTTGGCCGCGGCGGGTGGCCTGGATGGCTGCGCGGCCGAGGGCGATTTGCCGGCCCGGGTGCGTTCGGCGGTTCCGTGGAAGTTTGACGGCCGGCCGCAACGCGATGTCCGGTTCTCTGACCCCTACAACATGGGCGTGAACGCGGAGGTTTTCCTCTACGACGAGTCCAAGCCGGCCGACGGCAAGGTGCTCATGATGTTCTACAAACGCCTGCGCGAGATCGACGTCCCCGAGATGATGGCGAGCATCATCGCCGAGACGCCGGACCAGCCGTGGGGCTATTACCGCGACCTCACGCGCCAACTTTGGGACGAGGCGCGGCATGCGATGATGGGGGAAGTCGGCTTCGCCAGCGTGGGCGTGGACTGGCCGCGCAACGTGCAGGTGAACTTCACGTGGTCCCTCGGCCTCAACACGCAGCTCACCCCCAAGGAACGGCACGCCGTGCTCTACTTCATCGAGCAGGGCCTCATGCCGAGGACCGGCAAACGCCACGAATGGGAAGTGGGGTTGCAGTCCGGGAACCCGCTCGCGGCGACCTTCCAGGACTTCGACTGGGCCGACGAGGTGTTGCACGCCCGCGTGGGCCGCGACTGGTATGTGAGCGCGATGCCCAGCGCGCACGAGGCCGTGGAATACGGCGACCGCTGCTGGAGCAAGGTGCTGTCGAACTGGGGCGGCTGGCGCGACGCGGGGCTGACCCAGCATGCCAATTGGTGGCCTGGGGCTTACGCCCAATTCTGCGAACGCAACGGAGTCACGCCCCGGCCGGAGGTGCTGAACTATGCCGTCAGCTACGAAAGCGTCCGGGCGGACCTGAAGGACGTCTCGGCGTCGGGCTAGGAATGACCAGTGACCAAGGTTCAAGGACCACCCGTTCGTGGGTTGGTCCTTGGTCATTGGACCTTGGTCCTTCTCCGGTCACGTCCAGTCGTAGTTCTCGGCCGTCTTGCGGGCGAGGCGTTCGAGCCACATGGCGGCGTCCTTCTTCGCCTCGGCAGGGCTGGTGACGTCCGGGGAAAGCGCGTGCACGGCGTGAAAGAGGCGGTCCGACGTCTGCGCCTTGGCAGCGCCTTCGACCATGCCGGCGAAACCCACGCAACGTTTGCCGAGTGCACGGCAGACTTGCGCGAGGCGGCCCGTGCCTTTGCCCATCAGGCTCTGGCGGTCGATCATGCCCTCGCCGGTCAGCACCAGGTCCGCCTTCGCGATGTGCGCTTCCAGCTTGGAATACCGCGCGAAAAGGTCGAAGCCGGACTCGGCCTGGGCGTTGAGGAATACCCGGAGCCCGAAGCCGAGTCCGCCGGCCGCGCCGCAGCCGGGATCGTCCGCGATCTCGTAGCCGAACTGCTCCTTGGCCCGGGCGGCCAGCTTCTCCAGCGCGGCCTCGGCCATCGGCGCCTGCTGCATGGCGAGGCCTTTCTGCGGACCGTAGACGCGGGTGCAGCCATTCAGGCCCAGCAGGGGATTGTCCACGTCCACCGCCACGGTGAAGCCCACGCCGAGAATGGGGTCCAGCGGCGCGAGCCAGCGGACGAGCTTGTTGCACTTCACCCATTTCTCGATGGGCTGGTCGCGTTCGTCGAAGAAGCGCCAGCCGAGGGACGTGGCCAACCCGAAGCCGGCGTCGTTGGTGGCGCTGCCGCCGATGCCGATCAGGATCTGCTGGGCCCCGGCACCGACCGCACTGCGGATGACCGCACCGAGGCCGCGGGTATCGAGCTCGAAGGGGTGGAAGCGGTTCGGCGGCAACATCGCCAGGCCGATGACCTGCGCCGACTCGATGATCGCGGTGCGCGTGTCCGCCTGCCACCACCACTTGGCGCCGACGGGCCGGCCCGCGGCGTCCACCGTGGCGCAGACATGTTCCGTGGCGCCCATGAGCTGGGCGATGATCTCGCCGAAGCCGTCGCCGCCGTCGCTCATCGGCAGCATCTCCAGTTCATCCTGGGGGCGGGCGCCCCACCAGCCGTTGACGATGGCGCCGGCGGCCTGCGCGGCGGTCAGGGTGCCTTTGAATTTGTCCGGGACGACGAGAACCTTGAGTGACACGGCCGGGAGGTTGCCCGTTTTGTGCGGCGGCCGGCCATGCCGAAATTCCACCCGGATTGGTCGTAAAGCCGCGCCGCCGGCCGGGGCCGAAATTGTCCCTTGGCTGCCCTTCCCGCGGACGGGTTCTTCGGGTAGAACGCCCGAATGTTCCGCCGCTTGCTTGCCGCCGCCGGATTATTGGCCGGGCTGTGCCCCGCCGTCGTGGCCCAGACGCCCGAATGGATCTGGGGCAGCGCCGCCACCAATGCCGAGACCCGCTACTTCCGGAAGAACTTCCTCGTCCCGGAATGGGCGGCGCAGGCGGTGCTTGCGGTGGCGGGCGACAATGAGGCGGACGTGTTCCTGAATGGACGCCGGGTGGCCAAGAATGCCGATCCCAGCCAAGTCAGTTGGGCAAGCCTCCTCGGGCGGCTGGCCCGCGGGGAAAACACACTGGCGGTCGTGGCCAAGAACACCGATGGCGCGGCCGGTTTGCTCGTGCGGATCGAGTTTGCCGGCGGGGACCGGAAAACCAATCTGGTCAGCGACGCTTCCTGGCTGACCACACGCACCCCGGTGGCGGGCTGGGCGACGAATCCCCCAAGCGGTCCCGCGTGGGTGCGCGCGACCAGCCTCGGGCAGCATGGCATGGCCCCCTGGGGCGACGTCATGAAACCGCCCGTGGCGACGCCGGCGTCCGCGTTGCAGGTGGCGGCCGGCTTCCAGGTGGAACTCATCCGCTCCGCCAGCCCGGAAGAAGGCTCGTGGGTGTCGATGACCGTGGACGACCGCGGGCGGCTGATCATCAGCCCGCAGGGCAACGAACCGATGCTGCGACTCACCCTCGACGCGGCCGGCCGGGTGGTGGCGAAGGAGCCGATCAATGTCCCGGTCCGCGCCGCGATGGGACTGCTCCATGCGTTTGGGGCGCTCTACGTGAACGGGCAGGGGCCGCAAGGCTACCACTTCTACCGCCTCACCGACACGAACGGCGACGACGCCTACGACCGCTACGAACTGCTCCGACGGTGGAACGGCGGCAGCGGTGAACACGGCGCCCACGGCATCGTGAAGGGGCCCGACGACCGGCTTTACGTCATCAACGGCAACTTCGTGAACGTGCCCGACGACGTGGCGACCAATTCCCCGGTCCGAAACTATGCCGAAGACCTCGTCCTGCCCCGGCTGGAAGACGGCAACGGCTTCGGGGCCGGCCGGAAGCCGCCCGGCGGTTATGTGCTGCGAATGGATCGGGACGGCGGGCATGCCGAGTTGTTCGCGGCCGGCCAGCGCAACACCTACGACCTCGATTTCAGTCCGACCGGCGAACTCTTCGCGTTCGATTCCGACATGGAATGGGACTGGGGCACGCCTTGGTATCGGCCGACCCGCGTTTACCAGATCGTCAGCGGCGGCGAGCAAGGCTTCCGCGAAGGCTCGGGCAAATGGCCCGAGTATTACGCCGACTCATTGCCGCCCGCGGTGAATGTCGGGGTCGGTTCGCCCACCGGGGTGAAGTTTGGGACGGGCACCAAATTCCCCGCCAAGTTTCAGCGGGCCCTGTTCGCAATGGACTGGAGCTACGGTCGGATCCTCGCGGTGCACCTTCGTCCGAACGGGACAGGTTTCACCGGCGATTTCGACACGCTGCTGAAGGGCAAACCGTTCAACGTGACCGACCTCGAAGTTGGGCGCGACGGGGCGCTCTACTTCACGACTGGCGGCCGCGGCACGCAGTCGGGTCTCTACCGGGTGACCTACGCCGGCCCGGAATCCACCGACCCGGTGCCGGCGCCCACCGCGCCGAAGCTGAACGTGATCGAGCCGTCGAGCCTCGCGCGGCTGCCGTTTCGTTCGCAGTTGGAGTATTTCCATACGCACGAGGACCCGCGGTTGGTCGCGACCTATTGGCCGGCCCTGCGCAGCGAGGACCGCCACGTCCGGTTCGCCGCGCGGGTCGCGCTGGAAAACCAGCCCGTCGCCACCTGGGCCGACAAGGCGCTCGCGGAGACAAATTCGACCGGCGGGCTCACCGCGCTGCTGGCCCTGGCTCGCGTCGGTGGGGCCGACCGGCAACTGCCGCTGCTCCAGGCCTTGGCCCGTTGGCCGTTGGACTCGCTGGGCGAGGACGACTTCCTGCTCAAGCTCCGGGTGATCGAGGTCAGCTTCGCCCGCCACGGCATCCCGGCGGCCATGCGCCCGCGGGCGTTGGAAAAGTTGGGCGCCCAATACCCGGCCAAGACGTGGCCGCGCAACCGTGAGCTCGTCCAGTTGCTGGTCGCCCTGGCGGCGCCGGACCTCGTGGGCAAGACTCTTGATCTGCGTGATGCCGCCACGACCCAGGAGGAACAGCTGCACTACCAGATTGCGCTCTGCCGGGTGAAGGACGGCTGGACCGCCGAATTGCGCCGCCGGTTCTTCCGGTGGTTTGCCGATCAGCCCGGCACCGGCACGCGCCGCGCGGAGCATCCGCCGGAGTTCGCGCCGTGGTTCAAGGACGTCGGCCTCAAGGTGAACAACGGGTCGAGCTATGAGAATTTCCTGAAGAACGTCCGCAGCCTTGCCCTGCAGGCGGTGCCGCCCGCCGAGTTGGCCGACATCACCATGATCCTGTCCGGCCAGGCTCCCGCGCCGGCAATCGCCGCGCCGCCGACGCCTCGGCCGAACGTCCGCGAATGGAAGACGGAGGACCTGCTACCGCTGCTGGGCAAGCTCGCCGAACCTCGAAACCGCCAGCGCGGGCGGGAAATCTACGCGGCCGCCCAGTGCGGGTCCTGTCACCGGCTGGAAGGGGCCGGGGGCGCCGTCGGGCCCGACCTCACCGGTGTTGCTGCGCGGTTCGCCCCGGCGGACCTGCTGAAATCCCTGACCGAGCCCAGCGCGGTCGTCTCCGAGCAATACCAGTTCACGATTCTCCACCTGAAGTCGGGCGAGGACGTCGTGGGGCGGATCGTCTCAGACGTGGCCGGCAAGGTCACGGTGATGACCGATCCGCTCAAGGGGACCACGGTCGAACTCCGGGCTGCCGAAGTGGAATCGCGCCGGCCCTCGCCCCTGTCACCGATGCCGGAAGGACTGCTCAATTCGTTCCACGCCGACGAAATCCTCGACCTGCTGGCCTACCTGCTGAAGCCCGCCCAGTAGGTGGCCGGGCCGGCCCCGTGCCGACCCGTTACGGTTGAGCGTTGCCCGCCCGCGGACGCTCAGCCGGGCTTCCTCAGGCACCCGAGCCGGCGCAGGAAGCGTTTTCCCGAATGCTCGCGGCGGCGGGTGAGCGAGCCGGCGGAACGCGGCGGATTTCCTGTCGGGTCCACGCCCAGCGCAGACGGCGGCCGTGGAGTTGCCTTTCTTCAGCGGGCTCCAGCTGCCCCACCACGCTGGCACGGCAACTGCGAACCCGAATCCAATCCCTGACCTTGACGAGAGTTTGTCTGTATGCGAACACACAAACAGTTCCCTCCCGCACCGCGCTTACCTGCCTGCCCCTGACCCCATGAACTCCCCTCACTTGCCGTCGGCCTGGTGCCGCTGGAGTGCCCTGATCGGAACCCTGGCCCTGCTGGCCGGGGCCTTGCCCGCGGGGGCGGCCAACCTGCCGCCGCAGTTGCTGATCCTCAACGCGGCCAACGAGCTGACGGCCCGGGAAGACACGCCGATCATGCTGCGATTGGTCGTCAGTGACGCGGAAACGCCGGCCGGTGATTTGCGAGTCACGGCGACGCCGGTCGATAGGCGGTTGCTACCGGCGGGGAGCGTCGTCATTGAAGGCACCGGCAATGAACGGGTTGTCCGGGTGACGCCCGCCGCCAACGCCAGCGGTGTTTCCGGCGTGATTATTTCGGTCGCCGATGGTTCCGGGGGCCTCGCGCAGGGGCACGCCTACCTGGCTTGGACGCCAGTGGACGATCTGCCGGTCATGGCGCCGATCCCGCACCAGATTACAACGGAAGGTGCGCCTCCATTGTGGGTGCCCTTCAGCTTCACGACGCCCGAGCCGCCCGATTTGGTGCGCTTCACCGCGGGGAGTTCCCGCTCCAATCTCGCGACGTTGCCAACCATCACGACGACGGGGACGAATCGGTGGCTGAACCTCCGCCTCGCGAACGGCTTCGTCGGCAGTTCGGTGATCACGATCTATCCGCAGGCGGCGAAGGAATTGGCCGCCTCGGCCAGCGTCTCGTTTGCCCTCACGGTGCTGCCGCGGGAATTTGCCCTCACCAATGGCGTGGGCACCCGCGGCGCGGCGCAGGCGGTCGTCGTCGACGGGGACGGGGACGGCTGGCCGGATGCCGTTACGGGATCCATCAATGGCTTCGATGAGATCAGCCAAATCCGGTCGGGCCGGGTGGTCTCCGGGGTCCAACTGCCGATCGTTGCGGCGAGCGTAGCCTTGGGCGACGCGGACGGTGACGGCGACGTGGATGCTTACTTGGCGGAGTCCTTACGGCCGGGGGTCTTCT
>JBIIUN010000538.1:0-3239 GCA_044339945.1 Kapaibacterium sp. (SeqCode) | reverse complement strand
TCGTCGTTGATCGCGAAGGGCTTCACGCCGTTGGCGACCGTGTGCTTCGGAAGGGTCTTGAACTCGGCGTTCCAGTGCGGGTTCACGCTCCAGAACGTCTCGAAGTAGCCGCCGGTCCAGCGCAGCATCGCGAGCCCCGGATCGCCCTTGGGCACCTCGACGCCGTAGTGCGCGGTGCCGATGCCGACGCCCTTGGCCGCCAGTTCGTCGAGCAACTTGAGCCGCTCCGGCTTGATCGCGGGATGGCCGTCCCCGCCGTCGGCATAGAGCAGGATGGCGTCGGCGGACTTCAGCACCGCGACGTCGGCAGGCCAGCCGTTGCTGACGACGGTGGCGCGGTAGCCGGGCAACCGGTTCAGCGCCTCGGCCAGGAGCAGGCAACCGGCGCGGAATTCGTGTTCGCCCTTGCCGTGGCTACGGGAGCCGGCGCAGAGGACGATGGATTTCTCGGCCTGGGCCGCGAGGGCCGAGGCGAGGGCGAGAGCCAGCAGGGAAAGACGCTTCATGGAATGGGAAATCTTTGGCCGCCCTCAGACCGCGTGGGAAGCCCGATTCTTCAACCGGAACGGCAAAGTGCGGGCGGCATAAATCGCGCCTGACGCCACATTGGCTCCGTGTGAGATTTCCGCATGCCTTCCCGCGCCCGACTGGTCCTCGTCATCGCGATCTTCTTGCCGCTGGCGACGCTGGTTGCACTGAACATGTTCCGGCCGGCCGCCGGCTTGGACCTGGCCTCACCGCGACCCACATGGACCGTGCGCTTGAATGGCCTCACGGGCGACGTGGTTGCCGTCTGGGTTTGGACACCTCGAAAATCGGTCCTGACCAATGTGGTGCTCCCGGCCGAACTGCGGCACAGCCCGTCCTGCCTCTTGCTCCAAGCGTCCAACCGCCCCGGCAACCCGCTCAAGTTGGTCGCCACACATCGTCAGGGAGGCAATGCCGATATCGGCTGGATCACGACGTCCAACTCGATCACCACGTTGGTGTCCACGCTGGGCCGCGTCTTCCCGCAGATCGGAGGTTTCGGCACCGCCGTCGCGCCCTTCGGCAGCCGCCCGGCATTTGAGCACCCGTTCGCGCTGAACTTCACCGGCTTCGAGGCCGCCCCGGAGTTTCCCGCCGGAGCGGCCGTGACCGGGCCAAACCGATAGCAAGCCATCCGCGCGGCGACGCATCCGCCCTTCGCGCAGCCCCACACCGGGAGCGGGAACCCGTCAAGGCGTGACTGCGCCACGACGCTGGTTCCCGGGCACAGTGGAGAAGCTCCCCCGTTTCCCGCCCCAAGGGTTTCTTCAACGCGCAGGGCCTGAGCGAGGCGTGTTCGGCCAGCAAGCGCGCCTTGGACACCTCGACGGGCGGTGCGCTCCGGCCGCCGTAGAGCGGGTGTCCGGGACTTCCGTTCGGCGGACTGACTCATGTTCGGGGATGTGTTCACCGCAAACTCGCGTCAACGCATCTTCAGCCCGTTCGCCCAACGCCCCGCCACGGAAGCACTCTTCCGGAGCCAGCTTGGAACTGTGGATGCAGGCCTCGGAGGGCATGGCTTTCGGTATCGAGCCGAGAATTGAAGACCGACGGGCGCATCTCTTCACGGTGGCCGAGCCCGCGGTCCGAGCCCCACGGTAGCTGGCGACGTGGGCCGGTGGCAGCCACGCCGCGCAGACGAGTCACGCCCGCGGACTTACGTCTGCAGCCACCGCACGAACCGAGCCCGGTGGCCACGATGCAAAGCTGCGCCCAGCCCGAATCAACCTCCACTCACCCAAGCATTCCCGCCGCGGTTGGGACGATGCAATCGCGCCCAAATTTCCAGCTCTCGTTCTTGGCGGAATGACGGCCGGTCCCGTCGTTTCGTAAGCCTGGAGTCAGGACTTGAAGGATGGCGTTCTTGGGTTGGAGGTCAGAATCGTCGTAGCGGAAATCTTAACCCAATACCCGTTGCACCACTTCCCCATGGACATCCGTGAGCCGGTAATCGCGGCCCTGGAAGCGGAAGGTCAGCTTTTCGTGATCGAAGCCCAGCAGGTGCATGATCGTGGCGTGCAGGTCGTGCACGTGGACCTTGTCCTTCACGACATTGAAGCCGAAGTCGTCCGTCTCGCCGACCGTGATGCCCGGCTTGGTGCCGCCGCCGGCCAGCCACATCGTGAACGCCTGCGGATGGTGGTCGCGTCCGAGTGAGCGTCCGAGTTCCGCGCTGGCCTCGACCTGCGGCGTGCGCCCGAATTCGCCGCCCCAGACCACCAGCGTGTCGTCGAGCAGGCCGCGCGTCTTGAGGTCCTGGATGAGCGCCGCGCAGGCCTTGTCGGTGAGCCCCGCCTGGCCCTTCACGCCGCCCTTCACGTCACTGTGATGATCCCATGCCTCGTGGAAGAGCTGCACGAACCGCACGCCGCGTTCGACGAGGCGCCGGGCCAGCAGGCAGTTGTTGGCGAAGGATGCCTTGCCGGGTTCCGCGCCATATGATTCGAGCGTCTCCTTGGATTCCTTGGAGATGTCCATCAGCTCGGGCGCGCTCGACTGCATCCGGTAAGCCATCTCGAACGAGTTGATGCGCGTGGCGATCTCGGGGTCGCCCACCACGCCGAGGCGCTGCTCGTTCAGTTCCTTCACCGCGTCGAGCGTCTTGCGCTGGAGCGACGAACTCATGCCGGCCGGGTTGGACAGATACAGCACCGGGTCCGCGCCCTTGCGGAACAGCACGCCCTGATACGATGTGGGCAGGAATCCGCAGCCGTAGTTGCCCGCGCCGCCGCTCAGTCCGCCGGCGGAATTCATCACCACAAAGCCGGGCAAATCCTGTGACTCGCTGCCCAGCCCGTAGGTCACCCACGCACCCATGCTCGGCCGGCCGAACTGCTGCGAGCCGGTGTTCATGAAGATCTGCCCCGGCGCATGGTTGAACGCGTCGGTGTTCATCGAGCGGATGATCGTGAGCTCGTCCGCGACCTTCGCCAGTTCGGGGAACGCCTCGCTGATCCACGCGCCGGACCGGCCGTGCTGGGCGAACTTGAACTCCGGCGCGTAGATCGCCGAGTCGGGCTTGATGAAGGCGTAGGTCTGTCCGCCCAGCACGTCCTTGGGCACGGGCTGGCCGTTGTATTTCGCGAGCGTGGGCTTGTAGTCGAAGAGCTCCAGCTGGCTCGGCGCCCCCGCCATGAACAGGTAGATCACCGACTTGGCCTTGCCGGCGAAGTGGCCCTTCTTCGGCGCGAGGGGGTTTGTGACCTTGGCAG
>JBIIUN010000536.1:0-3261 GCA_044339945.1 Kapaibacterium sp. (SeqCode) | reverse complement strand
CTGGCTCACGTTCTCGGCCATCGATTCAGGGTCCTGGTGAACGGCGTAGAAGTTCGACGCGCCTTCGTCCACCGACGAACCGCGGGCGGTGACCAACTCGCGCACCAGGCGGTCCCACGGCGTGTTGGCCGCCACGCGGGCGCGAATCCATCCGTAATAGGCGCGCACCGCGTCGGGCCGCAGCTTGGCGCCGCTGACGAGGAACACGTCGGACCACTTGTAGGTCCAGTAGTCCACGAACTCGGGCCGGGCGAACAGCGCATCGGCCAACCGCGCGTGTTTGTCGGCGGCGGAATCGCGGACAAACGACTCGACCTCGGCGGGCGTGGGCAACCGGCCAATGGTATCGAGGAACGCGCGCCGCACGAATGTGGCGTCATCGGCCGGCGGCGAGGGCCTGAGGTTCAGGCGCTGCAACTGCGCGAGCACGAGGTCGTCGATGAAGTTCGCCCGCGGTGCCTGCGCAAATACTTCCGCCGGGATTGCGTTGGAGAACGGCGACGTGAGCCGGGCGATGACGATCTGCGAGGAATACCACGCCGTCACCGCACCCGCGCCGGGGCCGATCACGCTGACGTTCCCGGAGCCGTCCACGCTGGCAACCGTCTCGTCGGTCGAGGTGAACTTGGCCCAACGGGTCACGTCGCGCTCGACACCGTCGCTGAACTTCGCCCGCACCTTTATCTGCAGCGTCTGGCCCTCGCGGACGGTCTGCTCGGCGGAGGACACGGCGAGTTCCGTAAGCGTCGGATCATCCGCCTTCGGGCCGGGCGCGCCCTGGGCAATCCAGCGGGCAATCGTGCGGTAGTCGTCCGAATCGGTCTCCAGCCGCTTGCCGCCCTTGTGCTTCACCAGCGTGGTTGGCTTGGTCAGCAGCAGGCTGGCGCCGGGATCGGACAGCTCCACCCGCCGGCCGTTCGCCTCGCGGGTGATCGCGAGGTGGTCGGCCTCCGGGTTGTAGCCAAACAGCGACAGCCGGAAACCGCCCTTGCCCGCGAGCGCGCCATGGCAGCCGCCGCCGTTGCAATTGGCCTTGGAAAGGATCGGCAGCACGTCGCGGCGGAAGGAGACGGGCTGTTCGCGGGGAGCGGCGGTGGCGGACAGCGCGGCGCCGACGAGGGCCACGAAGAAGACGCGGAGAGGGGAGACGCGGAGACGCGGAGAGAGCATGGCGTGAGGAGCATTCACCGGCGGATGGTCCATTGTTCGGGGTGGGCGGCCATTTCGGTCAGCATGGCGAGGACTTCCTCGCATTGTTGGTCCAGTGCCTTGGCCTGATCGTCGGTCAGGTATCGGCAGCGCAGGGCGAGTTCGATGTGAGTCTGGGTCTCCGCGGCTTCGCCCTCGGCGTCGTTGAGCTTGCTGACAAACGCGGCGGGATAACGACGCTTGCGCCACGCTTCGGAGATGTTGGCCGGCACGGAACGGGAGGAGCGTCGAACCTGATCCGTCAGCGAATAGCGCTCTTCCACGGGGAACTTCTGGCTCAACGCAAACACGTGCATCGCGACGTCCATCGCCTTCTGCCAAACCTTCAGTTCCCGAAATGACCTGATGTTGCTCATGCGTCAGTCTCCGCGTCTCCGCGTCTCCCCTCTCCGCGTCTTCTGCTTGCTCATGCAAACAGCTCCTTGATCGGCTCCGTGCCGAGGTCGGTCAGCGGGAACGGCCTTCCGCCCGGGCCCGGCAGATGCGACGCGTGATCGAAGCCAAGGCTGTGGAAGATGGTGGCCACCAGGTCGCCGGGCTTCACGGGCCGTTCCGCCGGAAAGCCGCCCACGGGATCGCTCGCGCCGACCACCCGACCGCCCTTCACGCCGCCGCCGGCGAAGTAGGTAGTGAAGCACTGCGGCCAGTGGTCGCGGCCGCCGGCGGGATTCACCTTGGGCGTGCGGCCGAACTCCGACAGGCAGGCCACCATCGTGTCGTCCAGCAACCCGCGCTGGTGGAGATCCTCGATCAGCGCGCTGTAGGCCTGGTCATACATGGGGCACACGATATCCTTCATGCCCTCGATGGACGTGAAGGGCTTCGAGCCGTGGATGTCCCACGTGATCTCGTCGAAGACGGTGAGGAAGGTGTTGATCGTGATGAACCGCACGCCGCTCTCGACGAGGCGACGCGCCAGCAGGCAGCACTGGCCAAAGCGGTTCATGCCGTAGCGCTCCCGCACCTTCAGCGGTTCCTTCCCCAGGTCGAACGCGGCGCGGGCCTGCTCGCTGGTCATCATGCGGAAGGCGGCGTGGAAATTGGCGTCCATCAGCCGTGCGTCCTCGCTGGCCTCGAAGGCGCTGACCGTCGAATCCACGATGTCGCGCAGCTTGCGGCGGCGTTCGAGCCGGTGCGCGCCGATCTGGTCGGGCGGCAGCAGGTCGGGAACCTTGAAGTCCTTCTGCGACGGGTCAGCCATCAGCGCGAAGGGATCATGCGCCTTGCCGAGAAAGCCGCCGGCCTGGCCGTTGGGCAGATTGCCGCCGCCGCGGCCCATGAGCTGGGGCAGCACGACAAACGGCGGCAGGTCCGTGCGCCGGCCCATGAGATGCGACGTCACCGCGCCCGCGTGCGGCGTCTGGATGCCGCCGGTGAAGCGCCGGCCGGTCTGCATCATCTGCCAGCCGGCGTCATGCACTGCCGCGCCGTCATGATGGCACGAACGCACGAGCGAGAACTTGTCCGCCAACTTTGCGTGCAACGGCAGCAGCTCGGACAGCTCGAAGGCGTCCGACTTGGTGCGGATTGGTTGGAACGGTCCGCGGATCTCGCTCGGCGCGTCCGGCTTCATGTCCCACAGGTCCAGGTGGCTAGGCCCGCCGAGGTTGAAGATCATAATGCACGAGCGCTTCTCGTTCCCGGGCTTCACCAAACCGGCCTCCCGCGCGTGCAGATACTGCGGAAGTGAAAGTCCAATCGCCGCCAGCGCCCCGACTTGGAGGAACTCGCGTCGGCTGTGGCCCGGACCACACAGGCGCGCGCGGTCGCGCGAGGATTCAGCGAGGAGGTCGAACATGGGGACAGCGTGGCAAAGCCGGATGCGGCACGCCAATCCTGATTCCGCCCCGGAACCCTCAGCGTTCGGGAAACGAGCCCGTGCGCGGCGGCTGCGGTCCGGCGTCCTGCATGAGGTCTACCAGTCCGCGATGGGTGACGAACCAGAAAATCGCCCCCGCCACCGTGCAGCCGGCGGCGGGCACGCCCAGCGCCGCCGGGCCGAAGCGGTCGTCGGCGATGACACCGATCCAGCCGCCCACGCCAAAGGCCGTG
>JBIIUN010000535.1:0-3262 GCA_044339945.1 Kapaibacterium sp. (SeqCode) | reverse complement strand
GATCAAGCAACGGGCCCATCGGTGAAACTTGGTATCCCGCAGAATCAGTCCAACGAGCGGGCATATCGCGCAGAACGCGAACAGCACCAAGAGCCCACCGACATACGCAAGGGCGAGCAGCGCAACAAGCAGGGTGCCGAGTAACATGCGCGCAGCCTTGGTCAGTCAGCGGTCATTCCGCCGGCTCCAGGGTCGCCTGGAGCGAATACTTCTGGAGCTGGTGCACGTAGAATTCGGCCTTCTCGAAGCTCTCCCGCACGAGCACGGATTTGCCAAGTTCGTGGACTTCCATCATGTGCTTCTCCGCCTTCTTGCGCTCCCAGCCGAACACCGTCTGGAAGACATGAACGACGTAGGGCATGAGGTTCACCGGATCGTTCCACACGATGACAAGGTAGCCCGGCTCCCGCGTCGGGCGCGGCTTTTCCTCGGGCGTGATCTCTTTGACCGGCAGTGGCAGTTCCACTGGTGAAGGCATGGCGGGAACCTACGGGGCGAAGGCCTCCTGACAAGCGTGGCGCCGCGGAGAAACCGGGCGCCCAGACCATCGCTCAGCCCACCCGGGCCTTGGCCACCGCCTCGGCGAGGGAACGGACGTGCAGCTTGTCGTAGATGTTCCGCACGTGCGTCTGCACGGTGTAGACGGAGATACCGAGCTGGTCGGCCACGTCCTTGGCGCGGTCGCCCTGGGAAAAACGGGTCAGCACCTGCTGCTCACGCTCGGTGAGGTGATGTTCCGGGGAGTCCACCACCGCGGCGGCGGCACCCGGTTTGTGGAACGTGTGGACCAGCTTGCGGGCAATCTGCGGGGAAATCGGGGAACCGCCGGAATGCAGCTCGCGGATCGCCTCGATGATGCGGTCGGCCGGCATGTTCTTGATGAGGTAACCGTGCGCCCCGGCCTCCAGGGCGGCGAACACCCGGTCAGTGTTCTCCTCGATGGTCAGCATGAGGAACTGGCCCGAGCATTTCTTCTGGCGGAGCTCGCGGACGCATTCGATGCCGTTCAGCTGCGGCATGTTGATGTCCATGATGGTGACATCCGGCCGGGCATTGGGCAGGTCCTCGAGGGCGGCCTTGCCGTTGGCGCAATTGGCCACCAGCAGGAATCCGGGGGTCATCCGGATGATGGCGGAAAGGCCTTCCCGCATCTGGGCGTGGTCTTCAACGATCGCGATTCTGATGTTCATCTTTGGGGGGATCCACCTTGCGCAGGACCGACGTGTCTGAGCCGTCGGCCTTCACTTCGCAGGAGACCTGCGTTCCTTCCCCCGGCCGGCTGACAATGTCAATCCGTCCCCCGATCGCCCGAATTCGTTCGCGCAGCCCTTCCATCCGCGCCAACCACTCGTCCCCATCGCCGCCCGCCGGGGCCGTCGCGTTCTTCGCGTCGTCGACGATCCGCAGTTTTACCACGCCATCCTGGAACCGCAGCGACACCTCGATCTGCCGCGTCGAATCGAGCGCGATGGCCCGGGCCACCGTCTCCTTGAAGGCGCTGAGCAGATTGTGCCGCACCTCGGACCGGAGCCGCACCGGCGGCAGATCGGTCGGCAAATCCAGCTTGAACCGGACGTTGGGCGCGTTCACGCCGTCGAGGTAGTAGCTGAGGTAGGCGGCGAAGTTATCGAGGACGTCGCACTCCGGATTGACGGCCCAGACGACCTCCCGCAAGCGGTCCACGAGCGACCGCGACCGGGTGGAAAACGTTTCCAGTTCACTCCGCGCCGGCCCCTCCGCCCCGCGGCTGGCGAGGTCCGCCTGCCACGCCAAGCCGTTCAGGCTGGCCCCAATCTCGTCGTTCAAGTCCTTGGCGATGCGAGCCCGCTCCCGTTCGAGGGCTCGATGGGACTGCTTGAGTCGGGCAATCCGTCGCCCTTGGAGGTATTGCCCGATTTGCAGGCCCACGAACACCAGCACGCCCACGCCAAGCGAGAGGAACAGCTTCGTTTCCCAGAAGCGCGGAGTGATCGCGAAATGCAGGCTGGTCGGCGCCAAGCTCCAGTAACCGTGGGCGTTGGCCGCCTCGACCTCGAACTGATATTCGCCCGGCCGCAGGTTCGTGTAGCTCGCCTCCCGAACGCCGTCGGCCCCCCGCCATTCGCGATCATAACCCTTCAGTCGGAAGCGGAAGTGGACCAGGTCATTCTGCGGGAACGAGGTCGCGGTGAACCGGATGCTCAGCGAACTGGCATCTTTCCGGGCCAGGCGAAGAGGCTCACCTTCCCCCCGCAGCAACTTTTGCAGCCGGGGGGCCGGCACTTCGGCGCCGTCGATCCGGAGCTGTTCGATCAGCACCGACGGCGGACGAGTATTGGCACGGACCAGTTCCGGCGAAATCTGCACCAGGCCGCCGGGCGTCGGGAACCATAGCTTGCCGAACTGGTCCCGGCAGCCGGCCGGTTGGAGACCCCCGCCGGTCTCGGAACCGACCATGCCGTCCAGATGGTTCAGCGTCAGGGACCGCACCCGCGTCATGAGCCCGCCCATGACCGCGCTCAGGTCGTTGACCGGAATGCCGTGGATGCCGCGCACGCCGGTCAGCCAGAGGCGGCCTTCGTTGTCCTCGAGAATCTGGTTCACCAAGTTCTCCGCCAGGCCGTCGTCCCGGGTGAAGCGCCGCCACTTGCCGTTCGCGAACAGATGCAAACCGGCCGAGGTGCCCACCCAGACGTTGCCGCGGCGGCATTCGCACAGGGCGAGAATCTCCCGTTCCGGCGCCCCGGCCTCCGGCTCCACCACCGCCACCTTGCCGCCGGCGACGCGCAGCAGGCCCGACCCGTGCGTGCCCACCCAGAGCGTGCCCGTGTGGTCCTGCATGACGGCCCGGACATCGTAGACCGACAACGCGGAATCGCCCGGGAACGGTTCCAGTGATTCCCCGCGGGTGCGGAACAACCCCGCCGAAGTCCCGATCCAAATGGCGCCGCCCCGATCCTCGTAAAGGCACCGGACGCGCCGGTTCCCCAGCTTGACCGTGCTGGGCACCGCCTCGCGCAGCGGCTGCTTGCGGACGCTAACCTCACCGTTGCCGCCGGAACTCCAAATGCGCCCGTCGCGGGCGGCGAGCACCACGGTCTCCGCCTCCCGCACGCCGGCCGGCAACGGGAGCGAACCGGCCACCTTGCCGGCGCGGAGCCAGCTGACACCCCGGGCGGTGCCGACGAAGATGCCGCCGTCGGCGCCTTCCGAGACCGTCATGACGTGGTCGCTCGGCAGTCCTTCGCGCTGGCCGATCACCTGCACGGAACGGCGTTGGAGC
>JBIIUN010000533.1:0-3284 GCA_044339945.1 Kapaibacterium sp. (SeqCode) | reverse complement strand
TCTGCGAATCGTCGCCGATGTCGGTATCGTGGGCTATCCCAACGCGGGGAAATCGACGCTCCTGGCTGCTATCTCCAAGGCCAGACCCAAGATCGCGCCCTACCCGTTCACGACTCTCACCCCACAAATTGGCATTGTGGAATACCCGGACTATCGCCGACTCACCGTTTGCGATGTGCCAGGGTTGATCGCCGGCGCCCACGAAAACGTGGGCCTCGGGCATAAGTTTCTGCGCCACATTTCGCGGTGCAAAGGCTTGGTGATCCTGTTGGACATGGCGGGAACCGATGCCCGTTCCCCGGTTGATGACTATCGCAGCTTGCTGGAGGAACTGGAACTCTACGACCCGGCGCTGTTGAACCGAGATCGCATTGTCGTGGCCAATAAGATGGATGAGCCAGAGGCAGAGAAGAACTTAAAGGCATTCAAGCGGAAGGTCCGCAAAACGACAATTCTGCCCATTTCAGCGGCTTTCGATATGGGCATGACAAGATTTCTGTCTGCGATCCGGGAACTGGCCGACGGGACCGTTGATTCCCTCAAGTGACCGCCTTGGAAGGGAGAGAAGTGGAGGCGGGGGGAGTTGAACCGCCTTGGATAGCACCCGGCAAAACTCCGAAACCGCTTCAAAACGCCAATGAAACACGGCTTTTTTGAAAAAGCCGCACCCGCCGCGGCCGGGCTGTTAATGCAGGTGAATGCAGAAAAATGAATGGCATTCGTGGGAACACCGTGGGAACTTCCGGCGGTGGTATTCATCGGGCTCCATGACGGGGGAACCAATGGCGCGGTCGCCGCGATTTCCGAGAAGGACATGATGCACGGGCGGGAATGGGACGGCGTGGCCGACCTGACCGGCTGGCGGATCACTGAGAAGCTCGACGGCTGCCGGCTCTACTGGGACGGTGCCGTGGCCTGGACTCGCACCGGCCGGCAAATCCAGCTTCCCGCGCATTGGTCGATGCCCACCGTGGCGCTCGACTGCGAACTCTGGGCCGGCCGCGGACGTTACCAGGTCGCACGCAACGCCATCAACCACGGCGACTGGTCCGATCCCCAGCTCTGCCTCCGGATCTTTGAGGCGCCGACTTGTTCCCCCGATTACTGCCCGGAAGGTTTCCCGCACCTCGCCCGCGTGCCCGACCTCGGCGTTGTTGAATCCAAGGACGCGCTGAGGGTGCTGCTCCGTGGCATCCAGACCAATGGCGGTGAAGGCATCATGGCGCGCAATCCCGCCCTGAACTACCACGCCGGCCGCACCAAGCTCCTGCTGAAGGTGCTCTAGGCCCTCCGCCCCCGGGGACGGATTCCAGTGCGTCCCTTACGTCCTGCCGGAAGATTCCCAACTCCCTACGTCGTCCAGGTGCAGCTCGGCGACGAGATCCGAGCCGGCCCGATCACGGAATCCTCGCGGAAAGGAAAGCGGTCAGGATTTTGCTTCGTGCCCGATTTGCGCTGGAGCTTTGCCACCTGCGTTCTGACCCCGGCAAAGAGATTCCTTGTTCGCACCCGGCCGGGACGCACGGGACACCCTAAACCCCACTCCGCGTTAACAAATCGCGGGCGCGTTACGCAAGGAGTATTGAAACCCCGTCCCGAGCGTCCCGAATGTTGCAACCTGATGAAGTAAACCCGCCCCCGGCGGGGGACGGTCAGGACATAGAAGACAAGCTCCGCCCGCTGGCGATGACAGCAGGGAAAGCGTTCGCGGATTTCCGCGGGCGGAGGAAGGCGGAACGGAACTTCCGCCGGGCTCAGTTGGCGAGATCGGAGAAGGCCACGGGTCGGGCAGCCCCGGCCGGGCGGGCCACGGTGCCCGACAGCATCTCCTCGACGGATACTCCACGGGTCCAGCCTCGACGGCGGCGCGGCTGGGCAGATCCACCCACCCGACCAGGGCGAGGCAATCGACCTGACCACGACCAGCCATTGGCCTTCGCCATGCCGATCACGGTGCCGATGCTGACACCGCCGTCGGCACCGAACGACGCCCACTTCCGCGCCGGCTCCCCTTCCTTGTAGGTTGAGCCGCGGCGGGACCATTCCGTCCACAGCACCAATCCCTCGACGGCATCCCAGCTATGCAGCGCCATGCCGACGCGGAGCCAATGGTCGTAACCCTCAGGCGCCAGCGCCTGCAACGCGGACCGCACCAGTTCACTCGACGGTTTCGTGTGCTGTTCTGTCTTCATGATCAATCCAGGATCTTCGACCCACTCGGCGACAGCTCCGGCGGCCGCCAGTCGCGCAGGAAGGCATTGCGGAACCCCCGCTTGGCCTTGCCGTCACGTTCGATGCCGTTGGAAACCGACAGCCGGTGAATGGAGCGCAACTGGTCCTTCAACTTCGCGCTGAACCGATCGTGCGACTCCGGCTCCCAGCTTCGGTCCCCGCACCACTCGCAATAGTCTTCGCCGGCCTCGTCGAGGGTCACCCCGTCGCCGCCGTTCATCGTGGCCACCACGTCGCGCACGAACATCTCGACCGACCGGGATTCGTCCAACAGGTTCGCCACCCGCTGCTTTGCCGCCGGGTGCATCCGCAGCAATTCGCCCCGGTCCAGCTCCATCAGGTAATGGCGCGCCCCCTCGACGGCCCACGCGAGAATGCCGGGGCCCTCCTCGCGCATCAGGACCAACTCAAAGTCGGGAATCTTCTTCTCCGGCGGCGGCGCGTCGTAATCGAGCACGACCAGCCGCCGCTCCCACGCCTCGACGTCGCCCTCGACCCGCACGACCGCCTTGAAATTCGTGGTGCCCCAGATGTTGAACTGCCCCCGCAGCGACGGCCGGCCGCGCCCCTTGAGCTCGGCCGGCAACGTGTCGCCACCCGTCAACGACTTGAGCACGCTCGCGGCCTCCGTCATCAGCACCCGCGGCCCCAGTTCGGCGCCAAACAATGCCGTCTTCCCGATGAAGAACCCGAGCTCGAAGCGGTCGTTCAACTTCTCCGGGCGCAAGGCGGCGACGTTCGCCTCCCCCACCAGCGCCTGGAGTAGCGCCGTAATCCTCGACTTGCCGGCTCCACCCTTGCCGCGGAGCAAGACCAGCTTCTGCGCCAAGTTCTGACCGACCAACAACAAGCCCGCCAGTCGCTGGACCAGTTCGCAGTCATCGGGACCGAAGCCACGACCGAGCAATTCCCTGAGGAAGCGCGGGCACTGAGCCCCCGGCACGAAGTCGTGGGGAATCTGGTTCCGGCTGAAATAGGACGGCGCAAACGGCCGCAACACCGGCCCGGCCGCGTCGAGATGCACCATGCCGTTGAGAGCATGCACCACCCGA
>JBIIUN010000099.1:0-12309 GCA_044339945.1 Kapaibacterium sp. (SeqCode) | reverse complement strand
GCGGAAGCGAACTTCCGCGCCCGTTAGGAAAGACCGCCCTAGCCGCTACGGGTTGGGCAGCAGCCGAATCTGGTAGAAGGCGGCGTCGGCCGGCGGGTTGGCATCGGCGAGTTCTACCATGCTGTTTTCGGTCGCAGCGAACCGGGACACCTCGCTCCACGGATCACCCAACTGCGCGCGCCGGAAGAGGCCGTAGGATTTTCCGGCCTTGCCCGGGAACCGGAACCGCACGCCGTTGCTGTCGGCGGCACTGAGCTCAAGCTTGAGCACGTCCGAGGCACTGCGCGGATCGGTGCCGAGCTGGAACTCGTCCACGTTCCGGAACCCGTCGCCGTCGGTGTCGGCCGTGGCGTCGGCGGCGTTCAGCGGGTCGAAGCCGTTGGTGAGTTCCCAGCGGTCGTCGGCGCCGTCGGAGTCCCCGTCCGGATTGATGCGGAAGGTGGCGATGTCCGAGGTCATCCGGTAACCTTGACCAATATCGAGCAGTATGGCCGCTAGCTCGGGGTAGAGGCGGGTGAGGATATTGGTCAGAGTAACTTCGACTTCAATCGAGCGGCTGGTCCCCGCGGACAGCGGACCAAGGTCGCGGTAGGTCATGAACGGCGAGAGCACGTTGGTGCCCACGCTCGGGCTGACGAACCGCACGCTTCCCAATTCGCCGAACACCACGGCAACCCAGGTGGCCGGGATCGCGAGGGGACCGCGGTTGGTCACGGTCAACGAAACCGCCAAGGGTTGCCCGTAGCTGAAGGGATTGAGGAACTGGCCGGCCGCAGGTTTCGGCTCGGCGAAACTCAGACTGACCTCCGCAAGACATTTGCCGGCGCCGGCAGACCGCGAAAGGGCGGTCAGTTGACCCGCAGTCAGCGCCGTGCCGTAAACTGTGATTTCGTCCAGCAGGCCGACGAAGGCGGTCGCCGGTCCGGCGGTGGGCTCGAAACCAAGCCGCAACGGGGCATGGCCGAGGTCGCCGGTTACTTCGAGCGGGGTCGACAGGGTGGTGACACCGCCGTCCACGGCCAGCAGCAGTGCCCGGACCTGAGGATCGCGCCGGGCGGACAGGGCGACATGGTGCCAGCGACCATCCCGCAGGTCGGCGGCGTTGACTGCAGGAGTGCGGGTGAAATGGCTCTGGGTGTTGCCCTCGGAGTCGGTCAACACCACTGCCAGCCGACCTTGGTCGAGGAACAGGGCAAACCCGATGCCAGTGGCGGGATCGCGTTTGTCCAGCAGCATGATGCGGTCGCGCAGAACATCGGAAATCACGCGCAGCCAAAGCTCGGCGCTGAAGTCCTGGTTGGCGCCCAATTGCCACTGGAATCCGGCGGCAGTTTGAAACCCATGGCTGCGATCAAGATTTAAGGCCGATGTGTTCGCTGTCCGCCCGGGGCCGTAGGCGAGGAAATCCGGGCTGGTGCCCACCAGTTCAAGGGCACCGTTTCCGAGCGAGTCGGTCAGGTTCATTTCACCGCGCCACCAAGCCAAGGCTCCTTCGGGCAAGGCGGTGCAGCCGGCGTTGATCTCCACAACCGCGTCGGCGGAGTTGTTGGCGAGATTCTGTTCGGGTTGCGTGCGACTGACGGTGGCCGTGGCCGTGATGTTGGTGGGCATCAGTTGCAGTTGGGCGACACTTTGCCGGGAGATGTCGAACTCAAGGTGGGCGCTTTGCCCTAGGCCCAGTTGACCCAAGGAAGCCCGCACCAGGAGTGCGGATTGGGTGCCTCCTGTCGGGAAGTAACTGCCCAGCTCGTGAGTGCCCTGCGAAACGGTCACCGCCGCAATCTGGGAGCGGAAACTGCCGAAGTAAGCCGGGAGGCGGATTTCGACGATGACGTTGGACGAAATTGTCTCACAGCATTGGGTGACCTCCGCCCGGTAGTGGATGAAACGTGCCGGGTGCTGCGTCTGGTTGGGATCAACCGTCAGCGAGACCGCGAGGTCGTCCGCCGTTCCCAGAACGACTGGCGCCGACTGGCCTCGGTGTCCGTTGCCGTCGTCGGCGATCATGGCGACCTGGGGGGCGAACGACTGCAACCGGACATGGCCAGTCCACACTCCGTTCTGGAATTCGGCAGCAAATTCCGGGGTCACCCCCAACGGCTGGCTGTCTGCAAACGGCACCGTCATGATGGTGGCAAATCGGTTGGGGGTGGAAGGTTGGGTGGCCCAATCCCGGGCCGAGTTGCTGTCAGCATTTCCGGCCCGCTGATAGGTGGTCGAAGGCGCGCTGGACTCGATCAATGGCAGGCTGCTCCATTCCTCCTGCGGGATGCTGACCGGCACCTGGATCTGGTCCGGCAGGGCCCGCATGGCGCAGAAAAAGTCCACGATCTTGCCGGTGGCATCCCGGAGTAGCACCGCGACGTGTCGTCCCTGCGGTCCTGCGCTCCAAGACAATGGAAAGCCGGTCTGCAGGCTGGGGAACCGGTTGATGCCGGCTCCTTCAGTAACCTGGAAAATTCCGGAGGGCAGCAGGGTGTTCCCTGAATTCACCGTGACCGTGCCCGTGGGCAGCGGCCAGGTCATGGAGTCGTAGAACGTGATGGTCCAGCCGCTCAGATCCACCGTGTTGGTGCTGACGTTGCCGAACTCCACCCGGCTCAGGGTGGACCACGTGGCATCCACTTCCGAAATCACCACCGACGTGGGAGCACGGCCAGTTGCGGTGGCCTGTAGCAACACGGTTCCGTTGAAGGACGGCACCGCTGCGCCGCTGCCGTCCACCGCTGTCAGCCGGACCGGGATGTTTTCCCCCACCTTGGGGCTGCCCGCGACGGGATCCCACCGTAAGGCGGCCAGCTGGCCCGGCACGAAATCGTCGTTGAGAACTACGCCCGCGCCGAACGCGTCCGCCAAGTCGGCGTTGGCCGCATTGGACAGGTAGAGTTGAAAGCTCTCATTGCCCTCGACGGACGTGTCGCCGTTGACCCGGACCTCGACGGTCTTGGTGCGTTCGCCGGAGGCAAACGTCAGCGAACCGGCCGCGGCGATAAAGTCCGTGGGTGCCGAGGCCGTGCCGGTGACGGTCGCGAAGTCCACGGTGGCCGGGGCTTCGCTGCTGCCCGAAAGCGTGATGGTGAAGATTGCATTGGTGCCGCCCGAATTGCCTTCCCGCACGACGACATCGCTCACCGCCAAGGTGGGCTTCGCGTCGTCGTTGGTGATGGTCACCACCGCGTTGGTCCGGCCGAGGGTGATCAGGGCGGTTGTCGCCAGTTCAACGGTGAAGGTTTCGGCGGACTCGAAGAACCGGTCGTTGATGAGGGGAATCTCGATGAACGCTTCCGTGCTCCCGACAGCGAACCGGACGAGTCCGTTGGTCCCACGGAAATCACTGCCGGACTTCGCGGTGCCGTCCACGAGACGGTAGGTGGCTTCGACCAACCGGGCGGTGGTCGCCGATAGCACGACCGGCACCCGCACCACGCCGTTGTTTTCGGCGGCTGACGGATCGTCACCGAGTGCGAGCGTCAGGGGCAGTGCCTCGAAGTTCACGACCTGCCGATCATTGGCCGGGACCGGGTCCGTCTCGGCTCGGCCGAGGGCGCCGCTGACGGTGTAGTTGCCGTTGAGCAAGGGCCGGCAGGTAATCTGCACGGTGGCGGTCTGGCCGCCGCCGATCGTGCCCAAGGTCGAGATGACAAAGCCGGCCAGGTTCACACTCGAGCCTTGCGAGTTGGTGACCCCACCCACGCTTACACCGAGCGGCACCGTGTTGGTCAGCGTGACCTGGGTGGCCGGGACAATGCCGCGGTTGATGAGCTTGGCGGTGACCACGAAATCTTGGTCGAGCGCCACCTTGGCGGGCACTTCCAGCACCAGTTCCAGGTCGCCCGGCGGGGCATCCCGGAAGCATTTGCCCATCTCGCCGGCAGCGTGGATGGCGACGATCTCGGCATCCGCCAGGCGCCGGGTGTAGAAGCTGAATTCGTCGATACGACCGTTGAAGCGTTCGGTAGGCCGCGGCCCGGTTAACCCTTCGTGCCGGGAGCCGAGCTTCAGCGGGCCGGCGGTCTTCCGCAGCGTGCCGCCCAGGCCGGTGAGCTGGCGGGTGGCGATCCCGTTGACGAACACCGTTGCCGCGCCGGGCTCCACCGCGAGGGCGACATGGGTCCACTGGTTCAGCGGGGCGGCCGCCTTGCCGTCCACCCAGCCGCCGTATTCGTCGGGCAGGCCGGTGACGCCCCCGAGGTAGAAGGCCACATTGCCGAGGGGAATCTGGCTGGCCACATCGTTGACCGGTCCCTTGAGGCCGATCTCAAACTGGAACTGGCTGAAATCGGTGCCGGCCTCCTTGTTGGCGATTATGTCCACCGCACCGTCCAGCGAGGTCGGGTAAACCCAGGTTTCGAGCGTGAAGGTGTCCTGGTTGAAGGCGGCCGCATCGCCGAGGACAACTTCGTTGGAGCCATCGAAGTCGAAGGCGTGGCCGACTTTGCCGGGAGCAAACTTGGGCGTGGCAAAGCTCCCGGGATGCGCCGCGGTCCAATCGCTGGCATCGCCTTCGCCCCGGAGCCAGGAAGCGAGATTGGCGGGCGGGTTCGCGCATCTATCCCCTGGCAGTGAAGACTCGACCTCCAGCCGCACATTGTCGAAGTCGCCCTGGCCATTTCCTCCCAAAGTGGCGAGTCTGATTTCAATGGGCGTGCCGATCAATGGTGAGCCTTTGGGCAGGGTGACCTGGACGGTCGCGGTGACGTAGCCACCCGCCGGAACTGGCACAGGGTTTTCAGCTTGGACGGCGGGCGAACCGTTGCCGTAAAGGGCGATCGCGTATCCCGGAAAGGGGACGCCTGCGAGTGACGCCACATCGACCGACAACCGGTAGATGCGTTCCGCCTCAAATGTTTCCACGAGTTGCTGGCGGATGGCGCCGGCGCCGTTGATCCACGCGACGTTTTGCCCTTCGGGCGTGCCATTGGGCAAAAACGCGGCAGTTGGGTTGAAGGTTCCACCCGGGGCAGGCCCGGACCAGCCCGGAATTGCATTCGCACTGGCGAAGCCGCTGCCGTCGAAGGGGAACCCAGGGAAAGTGCTGTAGTGACCATCGGCCAGGCGTCCGTCCTCGGTGAAGTGCGGGGCACCTGTGCCTGTGAGCTGTTCGAAGCCAGGGTTGGCCACTTCCAATGCGCGGAACCGAACTTCCGGGAGCGCCACGGGGGCACCGTGGATGTTCAGGACGCAACGGCCGGCTAAGAGGGAGAGCAGGTGAGACAAACTACGGGGCAGTTTCATGGCCGATTGGGCGGGATTGTTCCCAAAAGTAAACGTGGGCTGCCCACAGGAGGTCCAGCCAAAACTTCTGGAGAAACCCTTTGTCGGCGGCGGTGGCGGTTGCGTAGCCTTTTCCGGACCAATTCCTGATGAAAGTCGTCATCCTTTGCGGTGGGCTCGGCACGCGGTTGCGTGAGGAGACCGAATACCGGCCCAAGCCCATGGTGCCGGTCGGCGGCCGGCCGATCCTGTGGCATATCATGAAGCACTATGCCCACCACGGGCATAAGGATTTCGTGCTGTGCCTCGGCTACAAGGGCGAGGTGATCAAGGACTACTTCCGCAACTACCTGTGGAACACTTCGGACGTCACCCTGAAGCTCGGGCGCAATCCGCAGATCAAATACCACTCCACGCATGACGAGGAGGATTGGACCGTCACTCTGCTGGAAACCGGGGCGGAAACCCAGACTGGCGGCCGCTTGCGCCGGGCGCTGGCGCACGTGCCGGACGAGACGTTCCTCTTCACCTACGGCGATGGGCTCACCGACAGCGACATCAACGCCAGCATCGAGTTTCACCGCAGCCACGGTGCCGTGGCCACGATGACGGCGGTCAAGCCGAGCGGCCGTTTCGGGGAGCTGGCGATGGATGGCCAGACGATCACGGCCTTCCAGGAAAAGCCCGAGCAGGAAAGCGGCTACATCAACGGCGGGTTCATGGTCCTGAACCGCACCATCGCCGATTACCTCGACCCGGACGATGCCTGCGTGTTCGAGCGGAAGCCGCTCGAGCGCCTGGCCCAATCCGCGCAGCTCAAGGCCCATTGCCACGATGGTTTCTGGCAGTGCATGGACACCTACCGGGAACAGCAGTTGCTGGAAAAACTGTGGCAATCGGGGCAGGCGCCGTGGAAGCGTTGGTGAACATGGCAGACGCCTTCGGCAACGCCTTTGCGGGCAAACGGGTGCTGGTGACCGGACACACCGGGTTCAAGGGCGCCTGGCTCACGGAGTGGCTGCTCCAGCTCGGTGCCGATATGACCGGGTATTCGTTGCCCAGTCCCACGTCGCCCGCGTTGTTTGAACAGTTGGGCCATGCCGGGCGGATCCGTCATGTCACCGGGGACATCCGGGATGGAGCGGCGTGGCGGGCAGCCGTCGTTTCGGCCGCGCCGGATTTCGTCTTTCATCTCGCTGCCCAACCGCTGGTGCGGAGTTCCTACGCCGATCCCGTGGGGACGTTTGACACCAATGTCCTGGGCACGGTCCAGGTGCTCGAAGGCCTGCGCGGTTTGACCCAACCGTGTGCGGTCGTGTGCGTGACCACCGACAAGTGTTACGAGAACCGCGAGTGGCTTTACGGCTACCGCGAGGAGGATCCCTTGGGTGGTTACGATCCCTACAGTGCGAGCAAGGCGGCGGCGGAGATCGTAGTCGCGGCCTATCGCCGGTCATTCTTCAACGGACACGCGGTCCGAGTCGCCAGCGCGCGGGCCGGCAACGTCATCGGCGGCGGTGATTGGGCGCTCGACCGGATCGTGCCCGACAGTATTCGCGCGTTGGCGGAGGGCCGGGCCATACCCGTCCGCAACCGGCACGCCACCCGTCCGTGGCAGCACGTCCTCGAACCGCTGAGCGGCTATCTCGTGCTGGCCGCCCGGTTGGCGGCGGACAGCCGTTTGGCGACGGCGTTTAACTTCGGCCCCGGCCACGATGCCAACCGGACCGTCGGCGAACTGGTAACCGAAGTCTTGCGCCATTGGCCAGGTGAATGGACCGACCATACGCAGCCCGATGCGCCCCACGAAGCAGGACGCTTGCAGTTGAGCATCGACCGGGCGAATGCGCTGCTCGGCTGGTCGCCGGCCTGGAAGTTTTCCGAAGCGATCGCGGCCACGGTGCGTTGGTATCGGGCCGCCCAGCCGGGCGCACCGGAGCTGATTCGGGCGCTGACGGTTGAACAGATTTCCGACTACACCGCCGCGGCCCGGCGCCAAGGCATTGGCTGGGCCGCACATCTCCCGACATGACCTCCTTTTGTTGCCGCGCCTGCGGTTCCAATTCGGGTCGGCTAATCTTGGACCTGGGTGTCCAGCCGCTCGCCAACAACCTGCTCACCGCGGCCGACCTGGCAAAGCCTGAGCCGAAGTTCCCGCTGCGGCTGGCCTTGTGCGAACGCTGCTGGATGCTGCAGATCACCGACATCGTGCCCCCGGTGGAGCTGTTCTCGGAGTATCTCTATTTCTCGTCGTTCAGCGACGCGATGCTCCGGCACGCCGCGGACGCGGTCGCCCAGCATCGCCGCGAGTTTGGGTTGGGGCCGGACAGCTTTGTGGTCGAGGTGGCCAGCAACGATGGCTACCTGCTCAAGAACTTCGTCGCGGCCGGCGTGCCGTGCCTGGGCATCGAGCCGGCGGTGAACATCGCCAAGGTGGCCCGCGAGCAGGGCGTGGAGACGTTGTGCGAATTCTTCGGGACCACCACTGCCCGCCAGCTCGCCGAAGCCGGCCGAAGCGCCGACCTGATCCTCGGGAACAACGTCTTTGCGCACGCCCCGGACACGAATGACTTCGTCGCCGGCTTGGCGGCCTTGCTGAAGCCAACGGGCCGCATCGCGTTGGAGTTTCCCTACGGCTGCGATTTCGTGGAACACGTCGAATTCGACACGGTCTATCACGAGCACGTGTTCTATTTCACGCTGACGGCGCTGATGCCTCTCTTTGCCCGGCACGGGTTGGAGCTGATCAATGTCCAGCGGTTGCCCATCCATGGCGGCTCGCTGCGGTTGTTTGCCGCCCGTCGCGGTGCCTATCCGGTCCAACCCGCAGTCACCGCGCTGCTGGCGGAGGAGCAGGCCAAGGGTGTCGCCTCACCCCGCTACTACGACGATTTTGGCGATCGGGTCCGTCGCATCCGCGACGACTTGCTCAAGGTGCTGCGCGAGCTGAAGTCCGCCGGCAAATCCATCGCCGCCTATGGCGCGTCGGCGAAGGGCAGCACGCTCCTCAACTTCTACGGTCTGGGCGCGGACACGTTGGACTTCGTCGCCGACCGGAGCACGGCCAAGCAGGGGCGGCTCACGCCGGGCACCCATCTGCCGATCGTGCCCCCGGAAGAACTCGTTCGTCGCCGGCCCGATTACGCGTTGCTGCTCACGTGGAACTTCGCCGAGGAAATCCTGCGGCAACAGCAGGCTTACCGCGACGCGGGCGGTCGGTTCATCGTTCCGGTGCCCGAGGTCCGGGTGGTGTGAGGTGCCGCCGATGAAATTCACGCCCGCCCAACTTTCCGGGGTCTGGCTGCTCGAACCCGAGCCGCGCACCGACGAGCGAGGCTGGTTCGCCCGGACTTGGTGCGAACAGGAATTCGCCGCCCACGGACTGAACACGCGATGGCCCCAAGGCAACCTGACCCGAACGCTGCGGCAAGGCATGATCCGCGGACTGCATTGGCAGGCGGAACCCCGGCCGGAGGTGAAGCTGATCCGGTGCGCCGCCGGCGCGATCTGGGACGTCGTTGTGGACGTGCGTCGCGACTCGCCGACGTTTGGGCGATGGGAAGCGTTCGAATTGACCGCGGCCAACGGGCGCCAGCTCTATGTCCCGGCGGGTTTCGCCCACGGGTTTCAAGGCCTCGAAGACGGTTGCGAGGTGAGCTACCTCATGGGCGAAACCTACGTGGCCGAACTGGCGCGGGGTCTCCGGTGGAACGATCCGCAGGTCGCCATCGCCTGGCCGCGGTCGGATCATTTCCTCTCGGACCGCGACCGCAACTTGCCGCTGCTGGCGGAATTGGCCTGAACCGGAATGCGCATTCTTGTCACCGGCGGCACGGGGTTCTTGGGATCGGCGTTTGTGCGCCTCGCCCAGCGGGCGGGTCATGAATTGGCCGTGCTGTCGCGGACCGGCGCGGGTGTCCCGGACGGAGCCAGGTGGTTGCCGGGCAGCGTGGCGGAGCCGTCCTGGCCGCAGATCGAAGACTTCGCCCCCGACGCCTGCGTGCATGCGGCCTGGATCGCGACCCCGGGCGTGTATCTGGAGTCGCCCGAGAACGAAGCTTGGGTGAAGTGGAGTTTTGATTTCCTCACGCGCCTCGCCGGGTTGGGCGTGAGCCATCTAACGGTGCTGGGCACCTGCATCGAGTATCGGATTACGGGTCAGGATTTGGTTGAGGACGCGACGCCGTTGGGGCCGGTCTCGCCCTACGCTCGCGCCAAGTGTGAGCTCCACGAACGCCTGATTACGAACGGCCGAAAACTCGCGACGATCGGCGCAACGCTTCCTCCGGTCGCGTGGGCACGGGTTTTTTATCCCTACGGCGAGGGCGAACACCCCGCGCGGCTCGCAAGCTCGTTGATCGCGAGGTTGCGCCGCGGCGAATCGGTCAGCCTGAAGACGCCCCGCAGCACCAAGGACTATATCCACGCGGAGGACTTGGCGGCGGGACTCCTCGCGGTCGTGGAGCGGCGGTATTCCGGCACGATCAACTTGGGCACGGGCGAGGGCGTGACCGTGGAAACGATTGCGCGGGAACTGGGCCGGCTGCTCGGACGCCCCGAGCTCATCCAAGTTCCCGAAAACCCGCCGGCCGACCCCCTGGACTACGTGGTGGCCGACGCCGGCCGCTTGCGGGGCTTGGGCTGGAAACCGCAAGTGACGCTTGCTGCCGGGTTGCGCCGGCTGGTAGAGGCTCGCGCGTCATGAAGTCACGCACCGACTGTCCCGGTTGCGGCAACCGCACGTTGTCCGCGCCCTTCTGCCTGCCCCGGCAGCCGGTCGTGCTCAACTACCGCTTCAAGGACGCCGAAGCCGCGGCCAAGTTGCGTCGTCGTGACGTGACCCAGCGGCAGTGCCGAAAGTGCGGTTTGGTGTTCAACGCGACCTTCGACATCGCGGCCATTCCCTACGACGAGAATTACGAGAATCGCCAGTCCTTCTCCCCCGCCTTCCAGACCCATCTCGACAAATTGGCGGCCGAACTGACCCGGCGGAATTCACTCAAGGGCGGCCGCATCCTGGAGGTGGGCTGTGGCAAAGGTGACTTCCTCCGCCTGCTGTGCGCGACCGCCAGGGCAGAAGGAGTGGGCTACGACACCTCCTACGAACCGCGGGACGAGCCGCCGGGGCTGACTTTCCACAAACGTTATGTCGGGGCTGCCGACGTGACCACGCCGTTTGACGCGGTGATCTGTCGTCATGTCGTCGAGCACGTCCCGGAGATCGGCGCGTTTCTCCGCGAGTTGCGCGACATTGCGGCGGCGGCGGGGGACCCCGTGGTGGTGCTGGAAACGCCGCGATTCGAATGGATCGTGGAGCAACTAAGCCTTTGGGACGTGTTCTACGAACACTGCAACTACTTCCCGATGGCGTCGTTGGCGCACCTGTGCCGCCTGGCCGGCTTCCGGGTTGTCCGGCATCGGGGTGTGTTCGGCGCCCAGTATCAGATCCTGGAACTGCGCGTGGCGAAGACGGCGCGGGTGCCCCAGGCCCCGGGCGTGCCGCCGACAGCCCGGCTGGCGGAATTTGCCCGCCGGGCCCGGAAGCACTTGGACCGCCTGGCCGGCCAGTTTGAGCGAGCCGCGGCCGGGCGCGGCTGGGCGGTGTGGGGCGCCGGGGCCAAAGGCGTGGCCCTCGTGAACCACCTCCGTGGCCCGAAGCCCCGCTGTGTCGTGGATTCCAATCCCGCCAAACAGGGCGGCGTGCTGCCCGGCAGCCGCATCCCCATCGTGGCGCCCGACGACGCCCGGTTGCTGAAGCTCGGCCTCATCGTGATTGCCAATCCCAACTACGCCCGGGAAATTGGCGAGGTTCTCCGGCAACGCGGATTCACCGGCCAGGTGATGACCCTTTAGTCCCTTTCAGACCATGAAGCTGACCATTGATACCGAACAGAAGACGCTCGTGTGCGAATCCGCCGCCGGGCGCGAGGAGCTGTCGCTGTATTCCGACCGCGCGTTTGACCTCATCGCCGAACAATGGGTGAAGGTCGGCTGGAACCAGCGTTATTCCTACACGTTCTCGTGGTTCGGCCGGCCGATTATCCAGCTGCCCGAGGACATGGTCCGCACGCAGGAAGTCATCCACCGCGTGCAACCCGACGTGATCCTCGAAACCGGCGTCGCCCACGGCGGCTCGCTGATCTTCTACGCGTCGCTGTGCAAGGCGCTCGGCAAGGGCCGGGTGATTGGCATCGACATCGAAATCCGCCCGCACAACCGCCAGGCCATCGAAGGTCATCCGCTGGCCTCGCTGATCACGCTGATCGAGGGCAGCTCGACCGCGCCCGAGACCGTGGCCCGGGCCAAATCGCTCATCAAACCCGGCGAGAAGGTGCTCGTGTTGCTCGACTCCAACCACACCCGGCAGCACGTCCTCGACGAACTCGCGGCGTATCACGACCTCGTTGCCCCCGGCTCCTACATTGTGGCCACCGACGGCATCATGAAGGATCTCAGCGACGTGCCCCGCGGCCAGGCGGACTGGACCCGGGACAATCCGACCGACGCCGCGATCGAGTTCGTGGCCCAGCACCCCGAGTTCGTCATCGAACAACCGGCCTGGCCGTTCAACGAAAGCGGCCTGAACCGGAACCTCACCCACTGGCCGGGGGCGTGGTTGCGGCGGCAATAGCCGCGGCAAACTTGCTGGTGCCGAGGTTGCCTCGGGTAAGCCAAACGTGGCGAAACATGGCGTTGCTACCTTGGCGGTGGCGACGCTCAGGTGCGACCGGGCTGCTCGCGCCAGGGCGCCCCGGGTCCGTTGCGGATTCCCATGAATCCGGGGTGTGATCTTGCTTCGAGAGTGAAGACACGGAAAATGGGGCTAGTTGGTTTGGCGGGATTTTTCGAAGTCCACGGGTGATCGGGAATCCACCGTTCGGCTTTCGGCGGCGGTGTTCAGTTGGCCTGGCGGTCGCAGCCACATCAAAGCGGCATTGCTGTGCCGCCCGGGAATGCGCCAAGCTCGCCGGACACACGTGAGCAACGGCGGCACATTCCCGACGACCCACTGGACTGTCCTGGGCGACGCGGCGGACACCCGTTCGCCCGGCCAGGCGGTCGCCTTGGAGTCCCTGTGCCGGGCCTACTGGACGC
>JBIIUN010000532.1:0-3293 GCA_044339945.1 Kapaibacterium sp. (SeqCode) | reverse complement strand
GGGCGAACGTTTCGGACTCGGCCGGGTTGTTGGTCGCGGGCGGCGGGAGTGTCGCCGAATTCGCAGCCAGTTGCCGGCGCAGGGCCGAGTTCTCTTCGGTGAGTCCGGTGAGGTTGTGTTGTTGCCAGGTCAGGGCCGCGATCACCGCAGCGCCGCCCACAATTCCGAGGGTGAGTTTGGTTTTCATGAGCAAAAGGGTGGCACCCGTCCCGCCGGCAGTTCCTGCCGCCGCGAGCGCGGCCGAGGTAAGACTGCCCGCCAGACCGACCGGTGCCGCCTCGGCGCCGGCCAGGCCCAAGGCCGCCGCCATGACTCCGCCGCCGACGTTCACGCCCCGGCGGCGGAAGGCTTCGCGCAGTTTCTCCAACGCCCGGCTCACCCGCTTCTGCGCGGCGTCTTCGCCGGTGCCGAGCGCCGTCCCAACCTCGGCCAGGCTGCGGCCGGCCAGGAAACGGAGCACGACCGCGTCGCGGTCGGGTTCCGACAGTTCGGCGAGCGCCGCGTCCAGCACGGGTTGGAGTTCCTCCGCGGCGAGGATGTCGGCGGAGTCGGTGACGGCGGGGTCCTGCGTGGCCATGGCATGTTGTTCCCGGAGGATGCGACGGACTTCGCCGCGGACCTGCTTGGCGGCGGCGTGGCAGGCCGCCCGGTAAAGCCAGCCCGCCAGCACGGTCTCGCGCGGCAAGGTCCCGGCCTTGCGGGCCAGGTCGGTGAAGACCGTCTGGGCCACGTCCCGCGCCAGGTCGGCATTGCCGGTGACTCGCCGGGCCGCGGCCCAAACCAAGTTCAGGTGCCGTTGCACCAGTTCGTTGAAGGCCTCCTCCGCGCCGTGTTCGGCGTAGCGGCGAAGCAGTTCGTGGTCGGCGGCGGCGTGCATCGTGTCTTCGGTAGGTAACACCCGCCGGCAGCAGAATCCGACAGGTTCTCTTCATCCGGGGCGGACCGAGGCGAAACAGGCCTTCCCGGGCCGGACTTCAGTCCGCTTGAAAGGGCAGCTCGACCGTGACCCGCACGCCACCGGCGGCGCCGGGACCCAATTCCAGCGTCGCCCGCCCGCCGTAGAGCTGGTGCAGCCGGGCCCGGCAATTGTTCAGGCCGATGCCGGTGCCGCCGGCCTTGCCGTGGCCCAGCCCCACCCCGTCGTCCTCGACTTCCAGTCGCAGGCGGGCGTCCGGCAGCCGGCGGGCGCGCAGGGTGATCGTGCCGGGGCGGATCATGCTCGCGAGGCCGTGCTTGATGGCGTTCTCCACGAGCGGTTGGAGGATCAGGTTGGGCACCAGGGCGTCGCCCGTGGCGTCGCCGATTTCCCGCACCACGTGGAGCCGGCCGGCGAACCGGATTTGCTCCAGCTCCAGGTAACGGTCGAGGAAGCCGAGTTCGTCGCGCAACGGCACGCGCTGGGCATCCGAGCGGTCGAGCGCGTGGCGGAGCAGTTCGCTGAGCCGCACGAGCATCCGGTCGGCGGCATCCACGTCGCTATACATGAGCGCGCTGACGCCGTGCAGCGCATTGAAGAGGAAGTGCGGGTTGAGCTGCATCTGGAGCGCTTGCAGCCGCGATTCGGCGAGGCGTTTCTCCAATTCGAGGCCGCGGCGTTCGCGCTCCCGCATCCGTTCGTAGAAACCGAACGCGTGCGCGACCACGATGATGACCCAGTAGACGAGCACGTTGAACACGAGCGTCGCGACGAGGGCATAACGCAGGGTCTCGGCGAAGGGACGCTGTTCCAGCCCCACCGCGATGCCCGCACGCAGGAGCATCCACACCAGCGAGAAGACCAGGCTCGCCACGAGGTGCAGCGCCAGCAGCCAGCCGGTGGGCGCATTGCCGAGCGGGAAACGCCGCGCGAGCCGGAGCGCCGGCAACGACAGCAGGGCAAAGACATACCAGTCCGCCAGCGAACGGGTGACCGCGAAACCCCATGACACGGGCGTGCCCAGCTTCGTCTGCGTCAGGTAAAGCTGCCCCGCGAAGGCGAGCCCCACGAGCGTCCAGAAGCCCGCAAACGCGGGCGGATGCCACCAACGCACGGAATGGGAGTCGCCGGCCACGGCGGCAGTGTGGGTTCGGGCCGGCGCCCGAGGCAATGGCGGAGCCGGCTCAGGAATGAGCCCGACCGCGTTTCGTCATGAGAAATTCCCGCTGGCTTGGTGCCTTCCGCCGCCGCTAGCGTCCGGCAGCTTTTCCGGCGGCTTTCCGCCCCTTCCCACATGAGCACTCCAGTTGGCGACATCGCAGTGATCGGTCTGGCCGTCATGGGCCAGAACCTGATCCTCAACATGAACGACCACGGCTTCACCGTCGTGGCCTACAACCGCACCACCTCGAAGGTGAACGACTTCCTGGCCAATGAGGCCAAGGGCACCAAGGTCGTCGGCGCCCATTCCATCGCCGAGATGGTTGGGTTGCTCAAGCGCCCCCGCCGCATCATGTGCATGGTCAAGGCCGGCGCCGCGGTGGACGACTTCATCGCGCAGGTCGTCCCGTTGCTCGAACCCGGCGACATCATCATCGACGGCGGCAATTCGCTCTACGGCGACTCCGACCGCCGCGTGAAGGAACTCGGGGCCAAGGGCCTGCTCTACATCGGCACCGGCGTCAGCGGCGGCGAGGAAGGCGCGCGGTTCGGCCCCAGCATCATGCCCGGCGGCAGCAAGGCGGCCTGGCCCGCGGTGAAGGACATCTTCCAGGGCATCTCGGCCAAGGTGGACGGCGGCACCCCGTGCTGCGACTGGGTCGGCGACGGCGGTTCGGGCCACTACGTGAAGATGGTCCACAACGGCATCGAATATGGCGACATGCAGCTCATCTGCGAGGCCTACAATCTGATGCGCGACGGCCTCGGCATGACCGCCGACGAGATGAGCGCGGTGTTCAAGGAGTGGAACGCGGGTGAGCTCGACAGCTTCCTCATCGAGATCACCGGCAACATTCTCGCGAAGAAGGACGAGGACGGCACGCCGCTGGTGGACAAGATCCTCGACACCGCCGGCCAGAAGGGCACCGGCAAGTGGACCGTCATCGATTCCGCCAACCTCGCCCAACCGGTCACGCTGATCGCCGAGGCCGTCTTCAGCCGCTGCGTCAGTGCGATGAAGGACGAGCGCGTGAAGGCTGCCCGCAAGCTCAAGGGCCCGCGCCCGGCGCTGGCGCAGGCCAAGGACGCCGCGAAGAAGAAGGCGCTCATCGCCGACATCATGAGCGCGCTCTACGCCTCGAAGATCGTCAGCTACGCGCAGGGCTACATGCTGATGAAGGCCGCGGGCAAGGAATACGGCTGGGACCTGAACTAC
>JBIIUN010000530.1:0-3295 GCA_044339945.1 Kapaibacterium sp. (SeqCode) | reverse complement strand
TTGGCGTGGCAACCTTCTCCCTCTCCCCGGGGGAGAGGGCCGGGGTGAGGGCGGGCGTTGACTCGACAACTCCGCCAAGACACTTGGATCCAGTGCTGGAAGTCCTCGGTGAGGTGGCACAGGAACAGTGTGAACATGGCCCGCCCTCACCCCAACCCTCTCCCCCGGGGAGAGGGGGACGCCCGCTGACGCGGCGTTACTCCACAGGACACACTGACGAGGACTGCGAAGGGTGACGCCGACGCCAGTAAGCAACTCCTGCAACTCAAGGTTTCGGATGTTCATCGACGCCTTCGGGTCGATGAACTTCGTCGCGGGGTTGGAGGCGTGAGCGGTCATGCAGCGGCATCGGTCTGACGGATCTGAATCACGAAGTCCGGGAAGTCCTTTTGCGTCTCCACTTCAAGCAGCGCAGCGCGCTCGTCATCGGCACGGTTCAGTAAACGCGGGATGATCTGTATGCCTGCAAGCCAAGCGACCCAGAGCGCCGCAAGTCCAGACCAACCAAAGTAGGCGCGTCCCGTTTTCATCGCGCTAGCGATAAGACAGAGCATTCCCCCAAGCATCAGGACAACGACAATTGAAGCGGACCACGGGTTGCGTTTGGACCGCCGTTCCCAAGCCTGCTGCCCCATCGCTGTTGCGACTCGATCCTTCTGCGCCTCGGCGATTATGGATTCCTGCCATCTCACTTCCCAGATTCTCACCTGATGTTTCCCGAGGCCCAGCTTGAATCCGAATCGCTCGGGGTTGGCCAGCGAGGTCCCGACATCTTCCGTCCCTCGCACCTGCATTTCGCCGCGCTTGGTGCAAATCGTCGCTGTGGTGTGCGGCTTGCCGCACCGCTCGGAGATTTGCTTGGGCAACTCCTGCTCGACAAAAACGTGGAGCAGGTAGCTGCCGTCGGCACCCGTCCGCACGCGGCAGAGCCACCCGTCGTGTTCGAGCGCATCAAGCCGCTTGCAGTGTTCGGCTCCCTTACTCGGGTCGAGATCCTCGGGCAGAGCCGCGACATCGAAGAGGCAAAACTCCGCCATGTCGGATCCGGTTTCGATCACGTAAGGACCGGAAACGAATGGGACAGTCGTTTTTGAGTTAGAGGCAGAAGCCGTCATGGCCGACTCTTGAGATTCTCATCCTGCCGCCAGCGGCGCCGTCACCGTCTCCAGCAGCTTGCGGACGACGTCCTCCACGCGGATGCCTTCGGCTTCGGCGCGGTAGTTGAGCAGGATGCGGTGGCGCAGCGTGGGCAGCGCCAGCTTCTGCAAATCCTCGACGGTGACGTGGGCGCGGCCGGCGAGCAGCGCGCGGGCCTTGGCGCCAAGCACGAGGAACTGCGCGGCGCGCGTGCCGGCACCCCAGCTCACCCAGTCGTTCACGAACGCGGCCGCGGTGGCCTGCTTCGGGCGCGACGCGGCGGCGAGCTGGACGGCGTAGCGGACGAGTTCCTCGGCAATGGGCACCTGCCGGACGAGTCCGTGGAAGCGCTGGATGTCCTCGCCGGTGAACAGCGCCTCGATCGGCGCCGGTTTGCCGGCCGTGGTGCGGGTGATGACCTGCACCTCGTCGGACTCGGGCAGGTAGTCCATCACCACATTGAACATGAAGCGGTCGAGCTGGGCTTCGGGCAGCGGATAGGTGCCTTCCATCTCGATGGGGTTCTGTGTGGCGAGCACGAAGAACGGTTCCGCCAGCGTGTGGCGCACGCCGGCGGCGGTGACCTGGTGTTCCTGCATCGCCTCCAGCAGCGCGGCCTGGGTCTTGGGCGGCGTGCGGTTGATTTCGTCGGCGAGGACGAGGTTCGCGAAGATGGGTCCGGGCACGAAGGTCATGCGACGACCGGCGTCGGTCTCCTGGAGGATTTCCGTGCCGGTGATGTCCGCGGGCATCAGGTCGGGCGTGAACTGGATGCGCGCGAACTTGAGGTGGAAGACCTGCGCGATGGACTTCACGAGCAGCGTCTTGGCGAGGCCGGGCGCGCCGGTGATCAGGCAGTGCCCGCCGGCGATGAGCGCGAGCAGGATCTGGTCGATCACCTCGCGCTGGCCGACGATGACCTTGGCGAGTTCGGCCTCAATGCGGCCGCGGCCGGCGACGAGGCGGTCGTAAACGTCGCGGTCGGTGGGAACCGCGCCGGCTTCGGGCAGGGGCGGAGGGGTGGGATGGCTCATGGTGGGAAAGGCGTCGCTGCGTCAGTGGGTCATCACGTAGAAGATGAGATTAATGCCGAGGGGATACGAGATTTTCTCGGAGAAGTTGTGGAAGTAGAAGTCGCTTTCGCCCTCACGCTCCCAGCCGTCGCCGTTGTCGGTGTTGTGCGCGGCAAAGACCATGATCCGGCCCGCGTCGTCGAAAATGACGCGGTGATGGACTTCCTGGGCGTCGGGGCGTTCCCAGGTGACGCCGCCGTTCCATTCGCTTTCGACGCCGAGGCCGACGTTGGGCACCTGGCCCTTGGCCTTGATGTCGAAGACACAATGGTAAAGCGGATGGTCGAGCGGCAGTTCGGTGAAGCTGCGCTCGGGGAACACCTGCTTCATGACCTCCTCGACATTCTCCCAGTCGCGTTCGCCCCAGAAGTCGTCGAACATCAGGAAGCCGCCGTTCAACAGGTATTCGCGGAGCCGCCGGATCTCGGCGTCGGACAGGTAAAGCGCCCCGCCCTCGACGAGGTAGAGCCACGGGAAGTTGGCCAGGTCCTCGTCGGTCAAGCCCAGCACCCGACCGTCCGGATCGACCCGCAACGCGGTCATCTGCTGGAGGCGATAGGATAGGTTGAGGTCGCTGTCGGGAATGTCGGTGGACCAACCGCCGCGCCCGCCGCGCCCGCCGTGCAGGTAACGGACGCGGGCAAAGGTGAAGACATCCTGCTCGAAGCCGACGGGGTTCTTCCACTCCGGCGTGCCAGTGCTGTGGGATTCCACCTCGCGCGCGGTGCGGACGTCCTCGGCCACGTTGCTTTCGCCCCACCACGCCCGGCCACCGCGCCGCTGGGCAAAGGCGAACGAGACAGCGAGCAGAAGCAGGACTGCGATGGCAGCCGGACGGACAAACGTAGGGCAGGGTGCCAGCCTGCCCCAGTTCCCGGAAGCGCGGTCAGGCTGGCAGCCTGACCCATTTTGGGCCAACGCGTCGGGAGACAGTTCCACGGCGGATTTCAGCTCAGCCAGGTTCCCCCTCACCCTGGCCCTCTCCCTTGGGGAGAGGGGAAAGCGCGCCAGCGCCTGGCGAACCCATTGGCCGCCCTGACGAAGGCCGCACAGGAATGCGCTGAAGCGGAGAGCGCGGCGTGTGG
>JBIIUN010000531.1:0-3295 GCA_044339945.1 Kapaibacterium sp. (SeqCode) | reverse complement strand
CGCGGCGTCGTAAATGTTGATGGTCACGCCGACGTCGCGGAGCTCGGTGTCCTCGGAGTCATTGATCAGCTCCAGCGTCGCGCCGATGGCTTTCCGGGTGACGACGGCCTCCTGCTCGATCTGGAGCCGGACCTGCGCGCAGACGCCGTTGGCGGCATCCGCGGCCCGGCGCGGCGAACCGGCCCGGGCGACGCGTTTCTGGGCGAGGCTCGCGGCCCGGGCCCAGTCGGCCGCCGACGAAGGCTGGGCCGAACGGTCGAAGACGAATTCCTTCACCGTGCTGCCGGCCGCCGTCGGCGCGGGCACGCCGGCCATCAGCACGCTGGAGAGCTGCGCCCCGGTGGCATCCGCCGGCAACGCGGCGGCCGCCGCGGACTGCGGCGCGACGGTCGCGGCCAGCGCCGCGGGCGACGCCTGGCCGAACCAGCGCGCGACGGTCGCGGCGTCGGATTCCGCCAGCAGCACCGGCGACGAGTTGGAACTCTCTCCCGGGCAATCGGCCTCCAGCAGCTCGCGCTCGACACTGAAACCGCCGCCGCGGAAGCCGCTCACGTCGCCGACCTCGGATTCGTTGGCCGGCTTCTCGTAGCTGATCTGGAGGCTGCCCTTGGCCACGATGGCGTCACGGCAGTCGTTGTTGCTGATCGTCGTGACGCCGTTCTTCGTGCAGGTCTTGCTGCGGGCCGTGAAGCCGCCCTCGACGCCGAGCAAGCCCTCGACGCCGGCGGAGATCTTCTGCCCACCGGCTAGCGTCCCCGTGACCTTGCCGGAAGCCTTGATGCCGGCGAACAACTTCCCGGAGATCCCGCCCTCGATGCAAATTTCCGGATTCTCGAAGAGGCATTCCGTGGACGCGCTGAGCGACGCGAAGCCCGTCGCCGCGATCTCCACGCCGCCGCCGGCAAAGAACTCGCCCTCGGCCTCGCTCAGGCCGGACACCTCGACCCCCTGGCTCCACTTCACGCTGGGGCCAAAGAAGACCTTGGCCTCGATCTGGGCCGTGAGGTTGCCCTGGGCCTTGAGGCCCACGATGCCCTGGCCGTCCACCTCGGCGCAGCAAGTGCAGAGCTTGCCGGAGCCGCTGAGCTTCACTTCGACGCCGAGCAGGCGCGTGTAGGCGAGCGATTGCAGGGCGGTGTTCGCGAGCTTCTCGGCAAAGCCCTTCAGCTCACCCTTGAAGCCGCCTTCCGCCGCGATGCACTTCTCCGCGAAGTTGCCCTTGAGGCACGAGCAGTCGTTGGTCGCCGAGTAGCTGGCGAAGCCGCGTCCGCCCCAGCCGATGTCCACGGTGTAACCGCGGCCGCCGGGACCGGGACCGCTGGGCGGACTGGGGATGTGGACGGGAATGTAAATGCCCCTGCCGCTGCTGCCGGGACCGCTCGCCAGCGGCGGGCAAAGTCCGAGGTCAATGATCGGCACGGGCGCCCAGTAGGCGACGCCGAACGGTCCGCAGATGAGCCGCCAATCGACGCCCACGGTCGGGCCGTCGCAACCGCCGGACGAACCGCCCGCGGCGCGGCGCGCACCCTGCCGGGCGACCTGGCCGTTCGCATCGGCGCCTTCGTCGATGCGCCGGAAGATCACCGGAACCGTGAGCGAACTCTTGGCCGGAATGACGCCGATGTCCTCGGTCACGGGATGGACGCTCCACTTCGAGCCGTCGGCGAACCGCAGCCGCACGTCCTGCGCGGCGATCAGCCCGTGGTTCGTGAACTTCAGCTCGATCTGGTGCTCGTCGGCGGTGATGCCGGTGAGGTCGATGCTGTTGGGTTCGATCGTGACCACCGGCACGGGGACCGTCGTCTCGAAGATCGTCTCCAGCGTGACCTTGGCCTTCTCCTCGATGTCGATCTCCTCGACCTTCCAGTTGTAACGCACGAGCTGGGTGCGGACGAAGGCGGTGAACTCGTTCGTCTTGCCCGGCGCGACCGCGACGGTCTGGAGGAAGTTGTCGTGCTTCGGCGCGGTGACATCGAGGTTGTAGGAACCCTCGGCCACGCCGGCGAACCGCACGAGGCCGTTGGTGTCGCTCACGCCGGTGAAGCGCGCCTCGCTGGTGAACGGATCGCGCAGCACCACCTGGGCGCCGGCCAGCTTCGGCCCGCCGGCGCCGTAGTAGGTCAGTTCGTCCACGACCGACACTGCGACATCACCGACGGCGTCGGAGACATGGCGGAACTTGAACGGCACGGCCACGCCCACGTCGCTGTTGTGGACGGCGATCCGGCCCTCGTAGATGTCCAGCGGCACCGTGGCGTCCGGCGTGAGTTGCAAGGCGACCGTCACGCGCCCGCCCGGCGGCACCGGCGCGATCGGCGTCGCGGTGGCCGCCTTCAGCCACGGAATCTCGGGCAGCGTGATGTTCAGCGGCCCGCTGTCGGCGCCACCGGTGTTCACCACCTCGAATTCCACCAACGTCTGGCGGCCGCGCACCATGCCGGTTTCCAACGCGCGCGGCGTCGCGACCAACCGCGCCTGCGGCAGTTCGACAAGATAGTCGATTGTCAGGTCCGCCTTGGCGCCTTCCGCGCTGGTAAACTGGACCATGAACCGGCCCGCGGCGTCGCGCGGCTCCGGCACCGAGCTGGTCACGATGACCTTCGCCGAGGCGCCGGGCGCCAGTTGGGCCGGTGCGTCCACGGAGACGTTCAGGCCGTCCACGGCGCCCGACTTCGCGGTGATGCCCGTGAGCGGCAGCGTGCTGACGTTGCTCAGCTCGAACTCGGTGCGGGCCTGGGAACCGGGCAGCACCGTCTGCTGGGCGTGGTTCGGGCTGAGCCGGAACCCGAGCAGGTTGAAGCGGTCCTGCACCGGCGCGTCCGCCACGCCCGGGTGGGCCGCGCCGACCGTGTAGCTGCCGGCCTCGGTGGGCAGCGGCTGGAAGGTCGCCATGAACTCGCCTCCCGGGCCGGTCAGCGCCGACAACGTCCGGCGCGCGCCGTTGACGACGACGTGGACGTTCACCAGTTCACCCACCGCGGGCGAGCCATTGGGCCGGAGGGCCTTGCCTGTGAGCGGAATCGCCGTGCCGGCCGGCGCGGTGGTGACGTCGGTCCCGACCGTCGCGGTGTAGGCCGGCTCGACCTTGAGCGGCGCGGCGGCGCGGGCCGAGTTGTTGTCCTCCAGCGTCTCGCGGACGGCATTCCCCGCATCGGCGGTGACGAAGAGCCAGAACGTCCCGGTCTCGCCCGGCAGGAACAACGTGAGCGTCCGGCTGAACGATTCGCCGATGGGCAGCGCCGCGTTGAACGGCGTCTCGTCGAGGACGTTGTCCTGTTCGTCGAGCACCGGGTCG
>JBIIUN010000529.1:0-3300 GCA_044339945.1 Kapaibacterium sp. (SeqCode) | reverse complement strand
TGGTCACGGCCATCGTCGTTTCGTGCCGACCGTCGTGCCTTGCGCGCCGCCGCCCGCGGTGGTGTATGCCCCGGCGCCGGTCTGGGTGATGCCGCCGCCGATGGTGGTCGGTTACGCGCCGGTGGTGCCGCTCGCCCCGGTTTATGTCCCGGCGCCCGTCGTGGTAGCGCCGGCGTGTGCCCCTCGTTTTGGATTTCGGGCCCACTGGTGAGTGCCAGTTGGTTCGTTGCATAGGAAGAGGAGAGGCCCGCCGGACGGAGACCCGGCGGGCCTCGTTTTTCCCGGACGTCCCATCGCATTGAAACCGCTCCCCGTTTCCCCGCCGCCCGTCGGCAGCCCGCCCGCGCCGAACCTCTGGCTGCGGGAACCCCGATTTCCCGATTCCCAAGCGGGCTTTCCCCCGGCTCAATCCGACCCGCCGGACGGCCCCCTGTCGCCGGCGCCTGCCGTGCCGCCCGCCCCTGAACTCACATTCCAAGACGCCGAACTTTCCCGCACCCGGGTGACCGTGGACGGAAAGTTCTTCCGCCTCGGCAGCCGGAAATTTTACCCGAAGGGCGTCACCTACGGTCCGTTTGCCCCGAACGCGGCGGGCGAACCCTTTCCCGAGCCGGCCCAGGTCGAACGCGACCTCGACCTGCTCGCGACGCTCGGCGCCAATCTCGTCCGGCTGTATTTCGTGCCGCCGCGCTGGTTCCTCGACGCCCTTCATCGGCGCGCGATCAAGGCGTTGGTGGACGTGCCGTGGAACAAGCACCAGTGCTTCCTCGACGCCGCGGCCACCCGGGACGCCGCCCGCGAAGCCGTGCGCGACGCCGCCCGGCGCTGCGCGGTGCATCCGGCCGTGTTCGCGCTGTCCATCGTCAACGAGATCCCCGCGGACATCGTCCGCTGGAGCGGCGCGGAGGCCGTCAGCGAATTCCTCGACGAACTGATCGCCGAGGCAAAGGCGGTTGACCGGGAGCTGCTGTGCACCTTCGGCAACTTCCCGCCGACCGAGTTCCTGCGGCCGCGCACGGTGGATTTCTGGTGCTGGAACGTTTACCTACACGCCCAGCGCCCCTTCGAGAATTACCTCGCGCGGCTCCAGATGCTGGCGGACACGAAGCCGCTGATGCTCGGGGAATTCGGCATCGATTCCCTCCGGGAAACCGAGGCGCAGCAGGCGGAAATCCTCGGCTGGCAGATCGAGACCGCCTTCCGGGCCGGGTGCGCAGGCGCGGTGGTGTTCGCCTTCACGGACGACTGGTTCAAGGACGGCCGGCCGATCACCGACTGGGCGTTCGGCCTGGTCACGCGCGACCGCCAGCCCAAGGCGGCCTTCGCGCAGGTGCGCCAGCAATTCGGCATCGCCCCCTACTTCCCTTTGCCGCAGTGGCCGCGGGTCTCCGTGGTCGTGGCCAGCTACAACGGCGCCGCCACGCTCAAGACGTGCCTCCAGTCGCTGGAACGGCTCAATTATCCCGACTACGAGGTGATCCTCGTGGACGACGGTTCGACCGATGAAAGCGAGTCCATCGCCGCCCTGTTCCCGGCGGTGCGCTACTTCCGGCACGCGGAAAATCGCGGCCTTGGCGTGGCGCGGAACACCGGCATCGCGGCGGCCAGCGGCGAGATCATTGCCTTCACCGACTCGGACTGCCGGGCCGACCAGGACTGGCTCCATTACCTCATCGGCGACCTGCTGAACTCCCGCTTCGCCGGGATCGGCGGGCACAACTTCCTGCCGCCCGACGACTCGACCACGGCGGCCTGCGTGATGGTTTCGCCGGGTGGCCCCGCGCACGTGATGCTCACCGACCGCCTCGCGGAGCATATCCCGGGCTGCAACATGGCCTTCTACCGCTGGGCGCTGGAAAGCATCGGCGGCTTTGACCCGATCTACTGGAAGGCCGGTGACGACGTCGATGTCTGCTGGCGGCTCCAGCAGCGCGGCTACCGACTGGGGTTCAGCCCGGCCGGCTTCGTCTGGCACTACCGACGCAACACCATCCAGGCCTACCTGAAACAGCAGTCCGGCTACGGCGACGCGGAGGCCCTGCTCGAACGGCGGCATCCGGAAAACTTCAACCGCTTCGGCGGCTCGATCTGGCAGGGCCGCATTTATTCGCCGGCCAAATACGGCGTCGAACTGAACCGCTCCGTTATCTACCACGGGCTCTTCGGCACGGCCTTTTTCCAGAGCATCTACGCCGCCCAGCCCAGCCTGCTGCTCGTCGTCGTCACCAGCCTCGAATACCACGTCCTGATCACGTTGCCGCTGCTGGTGCTGGGTTCCATCGTGCCCTTTCTGACCGCCTTCGGCCTGGGCAGCCTGGCGTTCTCGCTCGGGCTTTGCGTGCTGGCGGCGTGGCAGGCCGATTTGCCGCGCGGACGGCAGCGCTTCTGGGCCCGCCCCTTGGTGGCGTTGCTCTTCTTCCTCCAGCCGATCGTTCGCGGCTGGGCCCGCCACAAAGGCCATCTCCGCGGGCAGCAAAGTTCGCCCGGCACCCGCGAATCGCTGGACTCGCTCAGCCTGTCGGGCCGCGAGGAAGAGCTGGGCCAGCTGCTCTACTGGAGCGAGAAGGGACTGGACCGGATGGCGTTCCTCGCGCGGCTGCTGGAGCGCCTCGACCAACGGGGCTGGCCCAACAAGCCCGACACCGGCTGGAGTCCGCACGACGTCGAGATCTTCGGCCCGCGCTGGGCCCGGCTCGAACTCACCACCGCCGCCGAATACTACCACGGGGGCCGGGAAATCATCCGCTGCCGACTGGAAGCCCACTGGAGCTTCCCCGCCCGGGCCATGTTCTGGTCCATCGCCGGCCTGCTCCTGATCGTGATCGGCTTCGTGGGCAACAACACCGAGACGTCGCTCCGCTGGTGGGTCTGGTCGTTGCTGCTCTTCCTGCCGCTGATTTCCTGGTGGCTGAACAGCGCCAAGCGTGACCTCCTGCGCCTAATCGCCACCTTCACCGACGAACTCGCAAAGGAGTTCAAGCTCGTGAAGCTCGATCCGGAGACCGTCGCCCGGACCATGCACTCGCCGCGGCGACCGGAGTGAACGCCCAGCGGGACCGTTCTCGGCTCGCCAAGACAGCCCCGCCCCCGCTTTCCTACCGGTGAAATGGCGAGCGCGGCTGAAACCAATCCTCCCCCGGCGACGACGTTGCCGCCGCCGCTCCGCGCCGCGTCCCGCACCGAGGTCTGGTCCGGTCGCCGTCGGCTCGCCTACTTCGGCGGCTGCGACTACTTCCGCCTGTCGTCGCATCCGCAGGTGGTCGCGGCCGCAAACCGGGCCGCGCGGGAATTCGGCCTGGG
>JBIIUN010000098.1:0-12375 GCA_044339945.1 Kapaibacterium sp. (SeqCode) | reverse complement strand
AACAGCGCGATGTGCTTGGCCGTGTTGCTCAGGTGATCCTCGCCGCGGATGACGTGGGTCATGCCCATTTCGAGGTCGTCCACCACGTTGACGAAGTGGAACACGGGTTGGCCGTCGCTGCGCCAGAGAACCCAGTCGGGGTCCTGTTCCTCGCGGTCGGTGAGCGGCCGGACGACGTCGCCGACGATGAGGTCGGGGATCGTGATCGGCTCGCGGGTCATGCGGAAATAGAGGGCGCCGTCGCGTTCGTAGGCGAGTCCCTTGTCGCGGAGCTCGTTCACGCGCTTCCGATAAACCTCGCCGCGCTGGCTCTGGAAGTAGGGGCCGCGGTCGCCCTTGCTCGGGCCGGCGGCGTCGCCGTTCACGGGACCTTCATCCCAGTCCATGCCCAGCCAGCGCAGGCCCTGGAGGATGACGTCCACGGCGGCCTGGGAATTGCGCGCCGTGTCGGTGTCCTCGATGCGCAGGATGAACGTGCCGCGGTGATGGCGGGCGAAGAGCCAGTTAAACAGCGCCGTGCGGGCACCCCCGATGTGGAGGTAACCGGTGGGCGACGGGGCAAAACGAACTCGGACCGATGACGACATGGGCGCGGAAGGTGCCGAGGCGACCCGGGGAAGACAAGCGGGCGGAGAATGACCGCGGCGCAATGACCAATGACCAATGACCAACGCGGGGTGGTCACCAAGCCGGCGTCAGTGGATCAGACTATTGGGGCGTGTCCTGATACGGTCGCCGGAAATCCGCCCGGTGGACTACCTCGCTTCCACTCGAAGCGGAGGAGAGGGGCGGGGAGAGGAGGTGCTGCGCAAGGGCGGGCCGGCCCCTCACCCCCACCCTCTCCCCGCTCGTGCCTCGCAGGGCGAGGGAGGCGCACCGGTGGCAGTCCCCAGATTCGCCCGGCGATGGGCCTCTGTGCATTGGAAATTGGACCTTGGTCATTCCCCTCGGTCAGTGCCCGTGGGCCTCGTGTTCCTTGATGTATTCCTGCTTGAGGCCGAGTTTTTCGGGGGCGTGCAGGACGAGCATCTTCATGCGCACGTCGGCGGGCACGGTGGCGCGGGTGAGCTTGGAGACGGCGACCATCAGGCCGATGGCCAGCGGCACGGTCCAGATGGCGGGCTGTTCGCACAGGATGCGGAGCAGGGGATGGGCGGCCCAGAAGTCGCCGAGAGCGATCCACTTCAGGTCGCTGAAGTTCGTGAGCGTCACCGCGGCGAGGGCGCACACGCCGCCGGTCAGCATGCCGGCGGCGGCGCCACGCATGGTCATGCCGCGCCACCACACGCTCATGAAGAGCAGCGGGAAGTAGCTGGCGGCGGCGATGGCGAAGGCCTGGCCCACCATGAAGTTGATCTGGAGCGGCTCGACGAAGCTGCCGAGCACGACCGCCACGGTGCCGACGGCGACGGCGCAGAACTTGAACATGCGCATCCGCTCGGCGGGCGTGGAGTTGGGCCGCAGCATCCGGCCGTAAACGTCATGGGCCAGCGCGCCGGTCATGGAGACCAGCAGGCCGCTGAAGGTGCTCATGAACGCCGCGAACGCCCCGGCACAGGTGATGCCGCTGAGGATGCTGCCCCAGGGGATTGCAGTTGAACCTGCTTGGGGCTGCCCGGCGGCAGGTGGGAAAGTGGGAGAGGGAGCAGGTGAGAGAGAGGCTGCGTTTGTGCTTCCGCCCACTTTCTCACTTTCCCACCCGCCCACTTTCCCTTCGTTCAGGATGCGCGGCAGTTCCAGCACCACCTTGTCCGTGCCCTTCGCCCCGGTGCCTTCGTAGAGCGAGGGCATGAGGTTGCGGCCCATGACGCCGAAGACGGGCGGGAACACGTAGAAGATGCCGATCAGGATCATCACCCACATGGTGGTGCGCTTGGCGGCGACGCCGTCGGGGTTGGTGTAGAAGCGCACGAGGATGTGGGGCAGCCCGGCCGTGCCGCAGACCAGCGCGATGATGAGCGAATAGGTGTAGAGCAGCGCGTAGGGTTTGGGATCGACGGGCGTGATGACGGCGTCCTTGGTGGGGAAGGCCTTGAAGACGTTGCCGGGCTCGCGGACAACGGTGATGCCTTGGGAACTGAACGCCGATTCCAGCAGCGTCAGCGCGGTGTTGCGCGGCAGACGCTCCCCAGTTGGGCAATTGATTTCAGTGGTTTGAAGATCTTTGGCGACTTGAATCGAGAATCCGAATGAAGCATCGGCGGCGACATGGACATCGAGGCCGGCATATTGCATAAGCGCGGAACTCACCAACTGTCGTCCTCGGCCCAAGGTAACACCGGCTGGCGTGACGGTGGCGAAAGCCATGCCGTCAACGGACGGCATGAAACCACCATTGGTTGCGACAAGAGCCAGCTGGCCGGCATAGCTAATCTTGGGTTTCGCCGCCTTGGCGGCCTTGGTGGTCAGCGGGCCGAAGGGGTTGAGCCACGTTTCGTCCTTCGGAGCCTTGGCCGGCAGTGGCAGTCGGGCCTGAACATTCGCGGTGACCTCCGCTGTGGCCGCCATCGCGGGCGGCATGGCCAAGATCTGGGAACCATCCACGCGCAGGAACACCCCGTGGTTGGTCAGGAAGCTGGTGTATTGGCTGATGTATCCGGACCAATTGGTCTCGCGGATTGTCATGGGGCCCAGCATGCGGGGCAGGTCCAGGTTGGTGTGGGCGACGACCGTTTTTCCGGCGAACCGCGCATACTCGATCAGCACGGAGGCGAGTTTGGCATCGCTCACCATGTAGTAGGGCACGCCGTTGCCGAACAGGGCCTTGGCGCGGTCCTCCAGACGGTCTGCCAGCGAAGGCGCATCGAAGCGGACCCAGCCATTCACGGATTCGACGGTCATCCGGGTGCTCAGGCTGATCAGATTCGTGATCAGTGGACCGGCAGAGGTGGGCCAAGTCGCGTCGGCGGGAACTTTTGCCGGTAACTGTCCCCGCGATGGAACTCCGCTTCCGCTTAGGTCAATCAGCGCTTCTGCTCGATTTGAGGGCACCACAATCGTCAACTTGCTGTCGCGATGATAAAAGGAAATGCCGTTACTCTGGAGTGCTGCCTCCAATAGCTTCGCATACTGGCCATGCGTTGTTCCTGCAGGTCCTTCAACAAAGAGACTTCCTCCGGTGATTTCGGAGGAAGCAACGACCCTGCGATTCGAGAAATTGGCGTAATACGACAACACTCCCAAATAGTTGGTCTGCGGCATCCAAGGGTCTGACATCCCCTTGTCAGGATCATACGGGCCCTCGATGAGATACGAGACTGCACTTCTTTGCCCGCCGAAGCGTTCAACCTCTGAGAATGTGCCTCGTAGCTCCAAGTTGCCATTGGACTTCACCTGCTTCCCATACCCGCCATACACGCTCATCAGCACGAAGATGGGCACCGAGATGGCGAACATCTTCGCCCAATACTGGAAGGCCTGCACGAGCGTGATGCCCTTCATGCCGCCCAGCGCGACGTTGAGCGTGATGACCGCGCCGACCAGCACCACGCCCACCCAATACGGCAGGCCGGGGAAGATGTAGGCCAGGGTTGTGCCCGCGCCCTTCATCTGCGGCATGGTGTAGAAGAAGCCGATGAACAGGACGAAGATCACCGCGATCTTGCGGAACAGCGGCGAGTCGTAGCGGCCTTCGGCGAAGTCGGGGATCGTGTAGGCGCCGAAGCGGCGGAGGGGTCCGGCGATGAACAGCAGCAGGAACAGGTAGCCGCAGGCGTAACACACGGGATACCACAGCGCGTCGTAGCCGCTGGACATCACCATCCCGGCCACGCCCATGAACGAGGCGGCGGAGAGGTATTCGCCGGAGATGGCCGAGGCGTTCCAGCCCACCGAGACGCTGCGTCCGGCGACGAAGAAGTCGGACGCGGACTTGGAGGTCTTGGCCGAGCGGAAGCCCATCCAGATCGTGACCGCGACGGTGACGAGCGAGAAGGCGAGGATCCAAGGGTCGAAGGCGGCGAGCATGGGATTCAATTTGGAAGGCAGGAAAACAGGAAACGGCGAAGACTAGGATTCCGTTGGCCCGGAGGTGCTGGAGTTGGGACCGAAGCGTTCGCGGCCCACGCGTTTCACGGTCAGGGGCATGGAGTTGAAGTTGATCAGCAGGCCGGCGTCGAGGTTCAGGGCCTTGAGGTAGGAACGGACGGTGGCGAAGAAAATCGGGTCCAAGTGGGTGACGGCCTTCAGCTCAACTACCACGAGTCCTTCCACCAGCAGGTCCAGCCGGTGTTCGCCAATGGGACGCTGCCGGTAGGTGAGCGGAACGGGTTTCTGGCGTTCGTAGCGGAGTCCGGCGAATTCCAGCTCAACGCACATCGCCTGTTCGTAAAGCGGTTCGAGGAAGCCGGGCCCCAGCTCACGATGCACCGCAATCGCCGCAGCGATGATCCGGCCGGTGAGTTGCTCGTGGGGAAGCATGGCGGGGAAAATCAGAAGGCAGGAAAACAGGAACGGAAGAGGACGAAGCGGAACGCCACCACGTCTATTTCTTCCTGCTTTCCTGCCTTCCAGATTCATTCGCTTCCTTCACCTCGGCGTCCTCCAGCGCGATGGAGCGGCGGATGAAGAGGAAGGAGATGATCCAGACGAAGGGGAAGAACAGCACGCCGAGCAGAAGCCAGGTGAGCGTGAAGCCGCCCACGCGCACGGCCATCGCCTCGGGGAAGAAGTAGTTCAGCAGTGGCATGCCGAGCAGCGCGACGAGGAACGCCGCCGCGCAGGCGATGGACAGCCGCAATTGGCGGCGCATGAGGCTGTGCAGGAACGATTCGCTGTGGATGTAGTCCGTCGGCTTCGGTTCCGGGGAAGTCATGGGCGGAGGGTGTAGCGGAAGCCGCCGGGAAGCTCAAAGGGCAAAGCGGGTTTCGGAGGTCATTTGCCCCGTTCGGCCGGCCTTTGCGGGCGAAATGCTGTGCCGGCTGGTCCAAGGCGGCGAGGGTCTGCTACGGTCCGGCCATGCGCCCGCTCAAGGAGGTCATCGTCGCCCTGCGTCACGAATTGGAGGCTGCGCTTCACAGTGCGTCGCCCGCGCCGGGTGTTGGCCGGTTGGAGGCGGGCCGGGTGGTGGTTTGCCTGGAGCTGGAGGTGGCCGAACCCGAGTCCGGCGGGCCGGGCGCCGCGGTGGTGTTCGGCGTGCGGATGGCCGGGAGCCCGTCGCCGGCGGCTGCGGGCGCCGTCCGCGCGCATACGGTGACCATCGAGTTCAACCTGAGTTCGGCCGCTTCGCCGGCGCCCAAGGTCAGCGCCGGGATCGACTCGACCGACATGGCGTCGTGCTCGGATAACCGGGTGACGCAGTTGGCGCAGGTGTTCGGGGCGCCGGGCGGGTTCTACAGCCACATGCGGGCCGAGGTCTTCAATTCAGCCATCGACGAGCTGACCGACGACGGGATTGCGCAGTTGCTGGCCGTCTGGGCGGGGCAACCGCTCGCGGCGGACGACCCGACGGTGACCCAGGTCCACGGCCAACTAGCGAACCTACTCCGGAGCAGTCCGGCCGGCTCGGTGGAGCAGGGGGCCGCCCTGCTCCGCGAGGCACTGGCGGGAATTGGGCGGCCGGAATTGCGGCGGCTCATCGCCGCGACGTGGCGAAATGAGGGACTGAGTTCCGCCTTGCCCTGAAGCCGGGCCGTTTCGACCGAGGCCGCCGGCTGACTCCCGCCGGCCGGAAACCGAGATGGCGGATCAGCGGTCGTCTTCGTCGTCGTCCTCGGTCACACGCACGAAGGCGGCGCGCACCGGCGCCGGCATCGGCGAGTCGGGGCCCTTCACGGAACGCCAGACGATTTCGTTCAGGAGCAGGTCATCGGCGGCGTCTTCCTTCTGGAAGTTCATCTTGGCCGACTCGTCGTCGCCCCAGGCGCCGGCCACGTTCCGTTCCTGGAGATCAACGGTCACCGGCAGGTGCAAGTAGGGCCGGAGGTCGGCCTTGGGCTGGAACGAATGGAACATCGGCGCGGCGGCGGCATCGAACTGCGACAGGGGCTTGAGCCCAAGGATCAGCTCGATGGTCCGCAGCATCGAGCAAGTGGAATACATCGTGGAATCGCGGAACTTCCGCTTGGTGTAGGGGCTGATCACGAACGCGATGGAGCGGTGGGCGTCCACGTGGTCGGGACCGTTCTGGGCATCGTCTTCCAGCACGAAGATGGCGGTCGTGGGCCAGAACTTGGACCGGCTCACGGCCTCGACCACGCGGCCAAAGGCAAGGTCGTTGTCCGCCACGAAGGCCCGCGGGGTCGGCTTGCCGACGCTTGTCCCGGAGGTGTGGTCATTGGGCAGGCGGACGATCTGGAGCCGGGGCATCGCGCCTTCCTTCTCAAAGCGGTGCAGCTCGCTGATGAACCGATCGGCCCGTTTCGCGTCCGGATAGTCCATGTCGAACGACTGGAACCACGGGTCGAAGTTGCCTTCCAGCGCCGGGACCAAGGCGCGGGCTGGCTGGCCTTCCTTCTCGGGATTCTCCACGAATTCACCGTAACTCCGGTAGGTGACGCCGGCCGCCTTCGCCCGGTCCCAGAGGTAGGCATTTGGAGGAGCCGCGATGGGGAAGGTGCCTTCGCTGGGATAGGGATACTTGCCGCGGGCGTTGTGGCCGTAGCTGAGCGGCCAGGTCTTTTCCACGAAGTCGGTCGCGTAGCCGCCCATGCTCCACTCGTGGCCGTCGGCGCTGACCTCGGCTTCGACGTAGAAGTTGTCGAGCAGGACGAATTCGCGGGCCAGCTTGTGGTGGTTCGGGGACACCGCCTCGGGAAACAGACACAGCCCGGGATCGCCGTTCCCCTCGGGCACATCGCCCAATACCTGGTCGTAGGTCCGGTTCTCCTTGATGATGTAGATGACATGCTGGATCGGGCTTTTGCCGCCAACCGCCGAGGGAATCGGGTTCTGTTTGCCACGCTTGGTTGAGATTTCGGGGCGAGCCGGCGCAGGACTGCATTTCATCGTCTGCTCGGTCCACGTCCGCATTTGGGCGGCAAACTTGGCGTCACCGTCGGGCAGGGGGATGACGGACAGCGTTCCGCGGAACAGCCCACCGATGTATTCGCGCAGGCCGGAGGGAAGGTCCCGGCCGGGCTGCGGGCCGTGGCGATTGGCCTTGGAGCTGATGCCCTTGCCGTTGGCCACGAGCAGGTGCTTCCCATCGGGCGTCAGGCGCACCGAGGTCGGATACCAGCCGACCGGGATGAACCCGAGTGCCTTGGATTTGCCGACTTCCTCGATCTCGAACACGGCCACGCAATTGTTGCCGGCATTGGCCACGAAGAGGAATTCCTCGTTGGCCGACAGCGCGAGGGAATTGGGGGTCGAACCCGGGGGATCGTCCGGGTGCAAGGCGGCCGAAAGGGTCTCCAAGGCCCGGCCGGATTCCGTGTCGAGCACGCTGACGGTGTTCCGGTTGGCGTTGGCCACGTAGAGCACCTTGCCGCCGCGGGCGAGGCGCATTTCGTTGGGATGCTCCTCGGTGGCCCAGCGGGCGGTGACGGCGCGGGTCCGCAGGTCGATCACCGCGACTTCGGCGCGGCCCCAGAGGCTGACGTAGAGGCGCTGGCGGGCGTCGTCGAGCGCGCAGGCGTAGGGCCAGGGAGCGTCCGGGGCGATCTGTTCGCGGTGCGCGGCGTCGCGTTTCTCCGTGGCGGCGAGGTCGCTGTTGGCCGACACCTGCGTCTGGCTCAGGTCCGTCGCGACGGCGCCGGGCGCGAGCGAAAGCGACCAGGCGGGGCGTCCGGTCTCGAGGTCCAGCGCCGTGACCGCCATGCCGAAGAGTTCCGTCGCATACAGCCACCGGCCGTCCGCGCTGGCGACCATGCCGCTGGGCACGCCGCGTTCCTTGGCGTCACGCAATCCGAGCGGGAGCGCGTCGGAGAACAGCCCGTCGCGGAACGTGAAGCGGTGGACGACCTCCGCCCCGGCCCCGCTGGCGAACAGGCGGCTGCCATCCGGCGAAAAGGTCAGGCCGTAGAAACTTTCCTCGAGCGAAACCCGGGAAACCACCTTGCCGGACGGCAGGGCGACCGAAACGACTTCGTGCTGTCCATGACCGCAATGGAGCACGGCGGCAAACTTGCCGCCGGGATGCACGGCCACGTTCACGGGAAAATCCCCGAGCGGCACCTGCTTGCCGACCGGGCGCAGCGACCATTGGTTCGGCAGCAGGATTGAGCCGTCGGTCCGGGCGCCGGGCAGGTCGACAGCCGCCGCCGTCAGGGTCAGGCCCAGGCCGACGACAACCGCTGCGGGAAACCGTGAACAGAGGCGGGGCATTTGTAACATCACGGCGGTTATTTCATTCGCTCCGGCCCGGGTAAAGCGACAACCCGGCAACGACTTCACCGCCGGCCCCGTCGGCAGGGACTGAAGTTCCCGCTTGCCGGGACGCGTTCGCTCCCCAACCTCCGCGCCGTTTCGATATGAACTACCACATCGCGCAGCGTGCTGCCTCGTTGTCCCCGTCCCTGACCCTGGCCATTGATTCGAAGGCCAAAGCGATGAAAGCGGCGGGCGAAGACGTCGTGGGTTTCGGCGCGGGCGAACCTGATTTCGACACGCCCCAGCACATCAAGGACGCCGCGGCCAAGGCGCTCGCGGCCGGGTTCACCAAATACACCCCGAGCAGCGGCATTCCCGAGCTGCGCGAAGCCATCGCGGCCAAGTTCAAGGCGGAGAACGGCCTGACCTACAAGCCGTCCCAGATCATCGTCAGCAACGGCGGCAAACACTCCTGCTACAACGTCATCCTCGCCACCTGCCAAGAAGGCGATGAAGTCATCATCCCCTCGCCGTATTGGCTGAGCTATCCCGAGATGGTGAAGCTCGCCGGCGCCAAGCCCGTGATCCTTGAGACCACGGACAAGACCGAGTTCAAGGTCACGCCCGCCCAGCTCCGCGCCGCCATCACGCCGAACACCCGGCTGTTCATCCTCAATTCCCCGAGCAACCCCACCGGCAGCGTCTACACGCCCGACGAGATCAAGGCGCTCGGCGACATCTGCGTGGAAAAGGGTGTGCTCATCATGAGCGACGAAATCTACGAGCACCTGACCTACGACGGTGCCGTGGTGAAGAGCGTCGCCAGCTTCAGCCAGGCCCACTACGACCACACCATCATCGTCCACGGCTTCGCCAAAGCCTGGAGCATGACCGGATGGCGCCTCGGTTTCCTCGCCGCGCCGGAACCGATCGCCAAGGCGATTGACGCCGTGCAAAGCCACAGCACCAGCAATCCGTGCTCCTTCGCCCAGAAGGGTGGCGTGGCCGCGCTGACCGGACCGCAGGATCATCTGCCGGGTTGGCTCGCCGAATACGCCAAGCGCCGCACCCGAGCGTGGGAAATGCTCAACGCCATGCCCGGCGTCACGTGCGTGAACAGCAAGGGCGCGTTCTACCTCTTCCCGAACATCAGCGGCACCGGCCTCAAGTCCGCCGACTTCTGCGCCCGCCTGCTGGAACAGGAAAAGGTCGCCGCCGTTCCTGGCATCGCCTTCGGCGCCGACGACTACATCCGCATCAGCTACGCCACCAGCCTCGCCAACATCGAGAAGGGCCTCGGCCGCATGGACAGCTTTGTGCGCGGCTTGAAGAAGTAACTGAGACGTCCCATGCCCGCAGAACCCAAACACGGCGTTTACGCGGGCACGTTCGATCCGCTGACCATCGGCCACCTGTGGATGATCGAGCAGGGCGTCCGGGTCTTTGATCGGTTCACGGTGGCCATCGGCATCAACCCGAACAAGAAGCCGACCTTCAGCGAGGTCGAGCGGTTGGAGCTTTTGCGGGAATCGATCGCGCACCTTCCGGGCGTCGAAGTCACTAGCTTCGGCGCCCAGTTTCTCATCCACTACGCGAAGTCCATCGGTGGAACGCACATCCTGCGCGGCATCCGTTCGCCGAGCGACTTCGAGTATGAACGCACGATGCGGAACCTGAACGGCGACCTGGAGCCGAAGGTCACCAGCGTCTTCCTCATGCCGCCGCGCGACATCTCCGAAGTCAGCTCCAGCATGGTCAAGGGCCTGATCGGGCCGGAAGGGTGGGAACCCATCGTGGAGAAATACGTGCCGCCGGCCGTGTATGGGCGGCTGCTGAGGAAATTCCGTGGCGGCACCGACGCTTGAGCAATGGCTGGCGCTGTGGTCCCGGATCGGCGCCACCGGAGACGGGCGCCGGGCCTGGTCCGAGCTGGAGCGTCGCTACCGCGAACCGCACCGCGCCTACCACAACTTCGACCACATCGGCCATTGCCTGACCGAATTCGAGGCGGTGAAGAAGCTGGCCGAATCACCCGATGCTGTGGAGTTGGCGATCTGGTTCCACGACGTGGTCTACGACACCCATGCGAAGGACAATGAGGATCAGAGCATCCGTCATGCTGCCACCGAGCTCACCCTTGCGGGTCTCGGGGCGAACTTCATTGATCGGGTGTCAGGCCTGATCCTTGCCACCAAACACGCGTCGCCGCCCGCTTCGCCGGATGCTGCGCTCTTGGTGGACATCGACCTCGCCATCCTTGGACAGCCACGTGCCCGCTACGAAACGTTTGAGCGCGAGATTCGACAGGAGTATGCGTGGGTCGCAGCCCCGGAGTTCGTGGCCGGTCGCTCCGCGATCCTCCACCGTTTTCTGGAGCGTCCCCGCATCTACACCGCCGAATCCCTCCGAGTCCGTTACGAGGAACCAGCCCGTAGAAACCTCGCGTGGGCGATCGATGAGTTGAGCCGGGGAGCCTGAGCCACCGCAGGCTTTTCTTCCGCCGGGGATTTCCATCGGTCCGGGCGCGGGCAAACGGAGGCGCGCAATTCTGCCGAAGCCGACTGCCAAGGTTGCGTAAGCGCTTGGCCGCGTCGGCTGGCTTTCCTGACGGTTTTCCTCGTGGCACTGAGACTCCTGCCGCCGTTTTGGTTCGGCCGTTGCGAGTCCAGTCCCTGAACACTTGAAGGACCGGTTTGCAGGGAGAAAGAGTCTTGGGCAGCCGGGGGCAGTCACAGCCAGCCTAGGCGACGTGGAGCAGTTCGTCCGCGATGGGTCGAAGCAGGGTTCGTGGTCTTCCAGCTTGAGCGGGCTGGGGCAGCATCGGTTCGCGAAATGCCCGTTGAGCGTCGGACAGGTCGGTGGCGAGATTTGCATTGTTCTTCGCCTCGCGACCCGCTGTCGCGGAGATGCGGTGCTTCGGGCTTTCAGGCGCGCCCCAAGCCGGGACGATGCCGTTGGCCGGAGCGCGAGCACCCTCGTCCGCGTGTCCACCTTGGCGAGCCTTCTCGGCCAAGCCGATGACCCGCCGCGCGGCCGTTCGGTTCGCGATTCGGGGGCGGTCAAGCGCCCTTCGCGAGTTGGAGTTACCCCTCGCGGATGAGGGCATCCGCGCTCCATATGCATCGTCCCGGCCAAGAGTAGGGGACCTCCTCGTCCCGGCCCTCGCCTCCACACTGAGTGGAAGAGAGGGAGACGCTGGATGTTTCGACGTGCGACTGGTTTCCCGGCCCGGGCAATTTCCCGGTTCATTCCGGCGCCGTTTCCCGGCACACTCCGCGACATGTCGGCTGACCGCCAATTTCGCAACCTCGCGCTCGTGGGCTTCATGGGCACGGGGAAATCCACGGTTGGCCATGTGCTGGCGGACCTGTTGGGCTTCGAGTTGGTGGATACCGACAAGGTGATCGAGCACCGCGCCGGCAAGCGGGTTTCCGAGATCTTCGCCGCGGAGGGCGAGCCGGCGTTCCGGCAGCGGGAAGCCGACTTGGTGCGGGAATTGGAGTCCGCCTCGGGCAAGGTGATCTCGACTGGCGGCGGCATGATCGTGAACCCGGACAACTTGGAGAGCCTGCGGCGGCATTCGCTCGTCGTCTGCCTGTGGGCCTCGCCGGGGGTCATCTTCGAGCGGGTTCGCTACCAGGCGCACCGGCCCCTGCTGCAGACGGAGAATCCGCTGGAACGCATCCGCGAGCTGCTCCAGGCGCGGGCGCCCTACTACAAGCAGGCGGACGTGCTGGTCGGGGTAGACTTCCGCGCCCCGATCGAGACGGCGCGGTTCATCGTGGCCTCCTTCCGGCGGCAGCAAGCGGGGCAGGCAAAGGCCGCCGAGGTGAGGGGGTGACCGCGGCCGCGATGAAGTTCCTTGTCCAGCAGCGCGCCCGCGAACTGGGCTTCGACCTCTGCCGGATCACCACCGCCGCGCCGCCGGCGAGCGCGCCGCAGTTCCACGCAGCCGTTGCCGAAGGACGCCATGCCGGCATGGAATGGTTGGCCCGTAATGCCGACAAACGGTCCGACCCGCAACTCGTGCTGCCGGGGGCACGCAGCCTCGTCGCGCTGGCGGTCAGCTACGCCGTGCCGCCCGAAGCTCCGGTGCGGAATGGACGCGGCGTGGTGGCGCGATAC
>JBIIUN010000097.1:0-12393 GCA_044339945.1 Kapaibacterium sp. (SeqCode) | reverse complement strand
CTGCCGGGCCTGCAGGCCCGGCAGCGGCCCCATCCTCCCGCCGGGCTCACGCCCGGCAAGGATGACGGAAAGCAACATACAAGGGGCCGTCCCGACCGGGCGCTGCGCCTCCTCTCCCTGCCCCTCTCCTCCACACCGCGTCGAAGCGAGGGAGTCCATCGCGCGGATTTCGGCGGCAGTGTCCAGCTACGCGCGCACCTCTCGCCGCTGACTTTTCCATTTTGCATTTTCCATTCCTCCGCACACTGCGCCCGCATCTATGAGCAAAGCGTCCGCCCACAAGATCTCGAAGAAGTTCGCCGCCTATCCGCGCCTCAATCCCTTCGGCGTCGGCAAGAACATCTCCGCCGCCGACCTGATTGATCAGTCCATGCTCGCCTACAACGGCGGCCGGTTGCGTGAAGCCGCCCAACTGCTCGCCAAGAAGATGCTGCCCGACGACGGCTTCATCGGCATGTCGCTCACCGGCGCGCTCACGCCGGCCGGCCTGGGCAAGAGCTGCCTCATCCCGCTGATGAAGGGCGGCTACGTGGACTGGATCATCTCCACCGGCGCCAACCTCTACCACGACCTGCACTTCGGCTTGGACATGAAGCTCCATTCCGGCACGCCGTTCCTCGACGACACCGAGCTGCACCAGGAAGGCGTCATCCGCATCTACGACGTGCTCTTCGACTACAACGTGCTGCTCGACACCGACGCCTTCGTCCGCGAGGTCATCCAGGGACCCGAGTTCCAGCGCCCGATGGGCACCGACGAGTTCCACTACCTCCTCGGCAAATACGTCGCCGCCCGCCAGAAGAAGCTCGGCATCAAGGACAGTTCGATCCTCGCCACCGCCTACGAATGCGGCATCCCCATCTTCACCAGCAGCCCCGGTGACAGCTCCATCGGCATGAACGTCGCCGCCATGTCCATGCGCGGCTCCCTCCTGATGCCCGACGTGAACCGCGACGTGAACCAGACCGCCGGCATCGTCTACCACGCCAAGTCCACCGGCCACACCAGCAGCGTCTTCATCCTCGGCGGCGGCAGCCCGAAGAACTTCATGCTCCAGACCGAGCCGCAGATCCAGGAAGTCATGGGCATCCAGGAAAAGGGCCACGACTACTTCCTGCAATGCACCGACGCGCGCCCCGACACCGGCGGCCTGAGCGGCGCCACGCCCGCCGAAGCCGTGAGCTGGGGCAAGGTCGATCCCGACAAGCTGCCCGATAGCGTCGTCTGCTACACCGACAGCACCATCGCGCTGCCGCTGCTGACGGCCTACGTCACCGCCCGGGTGAAGCCGCGCAAACTCAAGCGCCTCTACGACCACCGCGACGCCATCCTCGAAACGGTGAGGTCGAAGTATCTGAAAACCGGCACCGTCTCGAAGGTCCTCACCAGCCGCAAGGTGGCCAAACGCTCCAGCAGCATCGGGTTGAAGAAGTAGGACTTCCATCCGCCCGAAGCTCGTCCGGCCATGCCGACCACCTTCATCTGGCCTTCTGTTTCCCGGATGCTCCCCGGGGGGCGGATCGAGATGAAGGTCACCGGATACGATGACGACGGCGCCCATTGGACCGGTGGCCGTGCAGTCGAGCCGGCAGACGTTGATCACCGGTTGCTCCATTGGCTTTGCCGATGGCGAAAGTCACTCCCGCCGTTTTTCGAGGAAGGATTGCTGCCCTCGATTGAAGCGATGTTGGCCACCAATCGAGATTTGGAAGATGCCCCTGTCCCCGAGGTGGATTTGCCTGCCGGAATCCGGGGCCTGTTTGTCCACGCTCCGTGGAGCGGAGATTCTGAGGCCGCACGTCGCTGGCTTGAGTCGTTGGGATTGTCGGGGTGGCAATCCATGTTGATCGACGAGTTTCGGTCGCGCCGCGAATGGCGACATCTGGCCGCCTTTGTTCAGGGGAAAGGCGAGCTGTTTGTCTTTGCTGACGGAAATTGTTCCTTGTTTGCCGTCCTCGGCGACCACCTTCATGCCATACCCGAATGGCAGCGGCTTGTCTGCGAGCACCTCGCAGAGCCTGGCAAGGCCGGAGATCAATCGCCGCCGCCGTGAACCAGAAGCGGCTGCCCGAGTCAGGAACCAGCAGTTCCGGCTTTGATTTCCGCAGGTCTGCCGGCCATCGTTCTCCCATGCGCACGCTCGCCGAAGACACCAGCCCAAAAGCTGAGGCCGTGCTCATCGGCCTGCTGCGAAAAGCCAGCCCGGCGCGGAAGTTTCAGATGATCGTCTCCGCCAACCTGCTGTCCCGTGATCTTGCGCTGGTTGGACTCAGGGCACGGCACCCGCACGACTCGCCCAGCCAACTGCGCCGTCGGCTGGCCGACCTCTGGCTCGGCCCGGACCTGGCGGCCAAGGCCTATGGTCCGCCGGTTTCCCATGTCCCCGTCTGACATCGAGCTTTACGCCGCGGTCCGTCCGGTCGTCGCCGCCTTCGACCAGCTGGGCGTCCAGTATTTCGTCTGTGGTTCGGTTGCCAGCGGCGTGCTGGGCGAACCGCGTCAGACGTTGGACGCAGACCTGGTCGCGGGTCTGTTGGGCAAACACGTCGGGCCGTTGGTCGGGCTGTTGCAGGGTGAATTCTACGCGGACGAACCGATGATCCTCTCCGCCATCGAGCGGCAGTCCGGCTTCAACCTCATTCATCTGGAGACCATGGTGAAGGTGGATGTCTACGTGGCCTGGCGTTCCGATTTCGCGCGCTCGCAGTTCGCCCGCCGGCAAAGGACCAGCGTCAATCCAGCCCTTCCGCTCGAACTGCTCCTCGCCTCCGCCGAGGACACCGTCCTCGCCAAGCTCGACTGGTATCGCAAGGGCGGCGAAGTGTCCGACCGCCAATGGCGCGACGTGCTGGGCGTGCTCAAGGTTCAGGCCGAAGCCCTCGACCGCGCCTACCTCCGTGAATGGGCCGCCCGACTGGGTGTCACCGACCTGCTCCGTCGCGCCCTCGACGACGCCGGCCTGCCGCCGGAACCGGCGTGATTCCCCGCTCCGCCCCGACCGGGGATAGGGCTGGGGTGAGGTGCCGAACCGGAATAACGTAGGGCAGGCTGCCAGCCTACCCGCTGCGCCGGAAGGCGCGAAACGGCCTGCTGCCACCGGCTCGCGGCCGCGGCCAGCCGTTCAACTCCGTCGGACGATGGGGCAATCGGGCAGTTCCAATCCGGGAGCCAGCTTGCGCGCCAACGCCACGGCTTCCAGGCAGGTCGCCCGATCGGCGATGTGTTCGAGCAAGCCCGATGCTTCGACGCCATAGAGTCCAAACCCCGGCGGCCCGAACTCATCGTCGCAAACCTCGTCCGACGTGGTGAACGCTTCCGCGCTGTCGTCGTCGTCGATCGGACGGCGGAAGGTGTGGATGCGAAATGCGCGAAATCCGGACCCAACCACCGGATTCTGGGCGCTGACGCACACCGGGACCGGCAGCTTTCCGTCCGCCCGCAAGGGGAGGCCCAGCCGCCACGCCACGCGCAGGCAATCGGCCTCTTCGAAACCGACGAGCAATCCGAGTTGGAGGTCTTGCCCAAGGAAGGAATCCGAATTCGCAAGCGCCCGCCGGCCGGCCCGACGGAAACCATCGTCCCAGTGAAGCAGCGGCGCGGGCAGGAGTTCTTCCGTGACGCGGTGCTCAACAACTTCGGCGGGCGCTGCGGTGTGACCGGCCTTGCGATCAGGGAACTGCTGATCGCTTCGCACATCCTGCCGTGGGGCAGCCACCCGGATCAGCGCCTCAATGTTCGCAACGGTCTCAGTCTGTCCCGCCTGCACGACGCCGCGTTTGACCGCGGGCTGATTGCGTTCGACGACAACCTGAGGCTGCTCCTGTCCGCGCGACTTCAGGCAGAGTTGCCGCAGCGGGCGGTGGCCGAGAGTTTCGCCGCCTATGCCGGTGAAACCTTGCGCCTCTCCGACGATGCGGTGTTGCCGGAAGCATCGTTCCTTTCGAGGCACCGGTCCGCTTGGGGTTTCTCGGCGAAGTTGGCCGCGTAGGCCTGCTGGCTGAAGCGGTCCCAGTCGCTGGAGAACACGCATTGCCCGCCCGCCCGTTCGAAGGCGAACCGGAACCCGCCGATGCCGCAGAACAGGTCGATGAAACGCAGGGGCGCACCCCGCTCCCCGGCCCTCTCCCCGCCGAGGGGCGAGGGTGAAGCATCGGCGCGGTAAGGCGGGGCGGTTTCCTGGGCCGTCGCGGTGGGGCGGGGCTGCTTCGCCGCCGTAGCCGCCGAGGTGACGAGGCGGACCGTGGGCGCCTTGGCGGGGTCCGCCTCCTGACGTCGTCGGCTACCGGATTTGGCGCGTGCGCTCATGCGTCGACTCCCTCGCAGAGTTGGGCGGTGGTGAGGCGGAGGGCCTTGGCGAGCCGGGCGACGTTCAGGATGCCGGGGTTGCGCAGGCCGCGTTCGATGCCGGAGATGTAGGTGGGATCGAGCCCGGCCTGCTCGGCGAGCTTTTCCTGGGTCAGGGCGCGTTCCTCGCGCCAGCGGCGGACGCTTTGCCCGAGGGCGGCGCGGACCGGGCGGCGGCGGGGGCGGGCGGGCAGGTCCGCACTCCCGGCGGGGAGGACGGAGTCACGTTTCGGCATGACGGATAGTCCATGCCGGATCGCCGGGAACTACTATGGACGATCAGCCAGGTTGGGAGGGGCCGTTGACCGTTCCGCGTTCGCGGTTGGGCGGACCCGGCGCAGTCCTCGTCGGTCTGACTGGTGAAGGCGCCAGGCGTTAGAGGGCAATCCCCTCTCCTCGGGGGGAGAGGGAGGCGCGCAGCCATCACGGTCCACTTCACAACCGCCTGGAAAGAGGACAGCGCGGCACCGCGAATGGGTTCGCCTTGCGAGGCGCTTGCCACCCGATTCGTCCCGGAATCAGGCGAGCAGGGCGTGGCTATCGAGCAGCCGTGCTGCGGGCATACTTCGCCTCCTCCAGTTCGAGTTCCTCGCGCTTGTGCTCGGCCCATTCCTCGGCGAACGACTTTTCGCCGGGCTTGCGTTCGCGCTTGAGGGCGCCGTGGAGACGGTCGATAGCCCAGCGCGTGACCCGCTTGAGCAGAATGCCGTCGGGCGTGGCCTGCACGACGGCCTTGGTGCCGTCCTTGATGTGAAACTCGCGCCGCAGCCAGGCGGGGATGACAACTTGCCCCTTGGCGGTGAACCGGACGGAGTCGGTCTTGGAAGCTGCGGACATGGCCGGAAGTCTTGCCGTGGGTTTTGGACCCTCAACGGAGAGCAAATCCTACTTCGACGAGTGTTTCCCCTCCGCCAGCGCATTGATCACCGCGGCGGCGGCGGCGAAGCCGAAGGTGCCGGTCACGTGCGTGGCGGAGCCGAAGCCCCAGTCGCAGTTCAGGCGGCGGGATTCCCCGGGTTCGGCGGGCGCGTCGGCGGCCGGGCAGACGGAGCCGTCCTTTTGCGGGAAGACCGGGATTTCGGCGGAGCAGATGCAGTCCACGCCGAACTTCTTCCCGGCCGGCGGGAAGCCGTGTTCCTGGCGCAACCGCTTGCGGACCTCGCTCAGCAGGCGGTCGTGCGTCGCCAGCGCGAGGTCGGCCCGCCGGACCTGCGTCGGGTCACGCCGGCCGCCCGCCCCGCCGCAGACGATCACCGGCAGGCGGCGCGCGCGGCACAGGGCGATGAGCCGGCACTTGTTTGCGACGGCATCGATGGCGTCCACGACGAAATCAACCGGGGGATCGGTGGGGGCGAGGAGGCGTTCGGCGCTGTCCTCGGTAAAGAATTCCTGGCGCGCGAAGATCCTGCAGGCGGGGTTGATGGCGCGGATGCGCTCCGCCAGGACCTCGACCTTGGGCCGGCCGATGGTGCCATCGAGGGCGGGCAACTGGCGGTTCACGTTGCTGACGCAAATCTCGTCGAGATCCACCATCGTGATGGTCCCGACGCCGCTGCGGGCCAGCGCCTCGACGGTCCAGGAACCCACGCCGCCGACGCCGACGACGAGAACATGGGCGGCCCGCAGGCGTTTCAGGCCGGCCCGGCCGTAAAGCCGCGCCATGCCGCCGAACCGTAGCTCCGAATCGTTGACCATCTGCCCGCCGAGCGTGCCGGAGGCGGCCGCCGCCTCCAAGCCTGCGGGCGCGCGCGACGATTTTCTGTGCGGTCCGGCCGGGCGGCGGGGACTATCCCGTGAAACGCCGATGAACGACGACGCCAGCCTGCTCCGCGAGTTTGCCCAGACGGGCGCGGAGTCCGCCTTCGCCGAACTCGTGCGCCGGCACCTCGACCTGGTGCATTCCGCCGCCCTCCGGCAGGTCGCCGGCGATGCGCACCGGGCCGAGGACGTGACGCAGGCCGTGTTTGTCGAACTGGCCCGACAAGCCCGGCGGCTGGCGAGCCACCGGTCCCTCGCCGGCTGGCTCTACACGACCGCCCGGCATGTCGCCGCCCGCAACCAGCGCACCGAACAACGCCGGCTTGCCCGGGAACAGAGCGCCCACGCCATGAACGAAGTCCCGGGTTCCCCGCCGCCGGATTGGGCCGACCTCCGGCCGCTGCTGGATGAAGCCATGCACCGCCTTTCCACGGCGGACCGCGAGGCCGTGGTGCTCCGCGTGTTCCAGAACCAATCGCTCGCCGTCGTGGGCGGCGCCCTGGGCGTCAGCGAAAATGCCGCCCGGATGCGCGTGGACCGCGCCCTCGAACGGCTGCGTCACGAACTGGCCCGCCGCGGGGTTGTTTCGACCGCGGCGGCGTTGGCGTCGGTGCTGGGAGCCCACGCGGTGACGCCGGCGCCAACCGCCCTGATCGCTAACGTGAGCGCCGCGGCGTGGACGGTTCCTGCCGCCTCGTGGGGCACGTTGGCCGCGCTCGGGGAGTTCACCGCCGCTTTCATGACCACCAAGAAATGGCTCGCGCTCGGCACGCTGCTGCTGACCGGGGCCGCCGTTGGCCCGCGCCTGTTGCCACCGCCGCTCCCGCCGCCGCAGACCTTTGAGGCGCAATTCGCCGAGCCGGGCCCCGCGGCCGAACCACCGCCCGGCGTCAACCTGGCCGCCGCCTTCCGCTGGGACGCCCTCGAGGCCGCAGACTACCGGCAGTTCATCGCCAACCTGCGTGCGAGCGGAGCTCCCGAACGGCTCATCCGCGACATGGTGGCGCTGGAACTTCTGCGGACCTTTGCACCCCGCATCCGGGACGCGATGGATCCGGTTCCGCAGCGCGCCTACTGGCAGAAGACGGCGTATCGCCCGCCCTCAGCCGGACAGCAGCAACGCCTCGCGGACTTGAGCGCGGAAATGGCGGCGATCCTGCACGGACTGTTTGGCCCGGACATTAGCGCCGACGCAGCGTTTAACCTGCTCTTCGCCCAGCCGGACTGGCAGCGCGTGGAACTGGCCTGGCTGTCGCCGGAGACCGGGTCCAAGGCGCTGGCCATGTTGGAACCGATCCTCCGGCAGGAGCGGGCCGAGCAACAGCCAGTGGAAATCGGCGAGGCTCAGGAACGTCGCGTGCGTCGCCGCCTCCAAGCGCTCGAAGCCGTGCTAACGCCGGCGCAGTTGCGGGAGTATCGCCACCGCAACTCGGACGCGGACCGGACTTTGAAGGCCCAACTGCGACATTGGAATCCCACCGAGCAGGAGTTTCAGCGGCTCGCGGACCTCAAGGATCATTCCCTCTACCGCCCCACGGTGCGCCTGGAGGATTTCCGGGAACGCGAGGCCAAGGCGCAGAAGCTGTTTGGTGCCGAGCGCGCCGCCAGTTTCCTGCGCGCGACCGACCTGAGCTACGGCTACGCGGTGGGTTACGCCCGTCAGGCTGGGCTGCCGCCCGACGTGGCCGACCAAGTCTGGCAAATCAAACAGGCCACGCTCGCCGAAGACGAGCGGCTACGGCTCAACAGCCAGTTGCCAGCGGAACCGCTTCAGCAGGCTCGCACCGCCTTGGTCCGACGAGCCGAACAGGAGATGACCGCGGTGCTGGGGCCGAACGGCCTGCGTTACCTGCAACAGGACTGGCCCTGGTGGCAGGCCTTGGAAAAACCCTGACCCTGCGCCAGCCCATGAAATCCCTGCTCGTCCTGCTGTTGCTGGTTTCCGTCGCGTCCGGCGTGGCCTACCTCTCGTGGCCGCGTCCACCTGCCTCCCCAGTGACCCGCGTGCCGGTGCCGGCTCGTCCCGTCCCGGAAGCGTCGTCCCCGTCGCGCCCCGCGTGGTTCCGGGAGCTGCCGCCGCGGGAGAAGTTTGCCACGCCGTGGGCCGCGCTGGCCGCCGGAGATCATGCGGGCTTCGTCACGCTGCTTCGCGAGGCAGGCTGCCCTGAGGAAACGGTGCGGGCCTTTGCGATCGCTGCAATCGGCCGCCGACAGCAGGAGCAGGTTGAGGCGCCGATGCGAGAGGCGATTCGAAACTCGAAATACTGGCAGCTCGGCAGTTGGGAAGCGGCCGACACCGGCGAACCGCTTTCCCAGAAGATCAACCGCGCCCGCGCCGCGTTGGATCAGGAGCTGGCGCAGCTACTGGGCGTTTCGGCCGCGGAACTCCGCCGCGCCTACCGCACGTGGGGCAACGACGAACCGTCCGTCGTTCCCGAATCCCAGCAGACGGCCTTCGCGGAACTGTCGGCGCGCCATGAAGCCGAACGCAGCGCGAATGAGGCGGCGTTGGTTCGCGGGGCCTACGGACAGTTGCTGGACCTTGGGGCCCGCACGCAACTGCGCGACCTGCGCGAACGCCAGCGCCGTGAACTCGCCGAGCTGCTGGGGCCGGACCTCGCGGCGCAGCACGAACTGCGTTCCTCACCCGAGGCGGATTACGTCCGCAACGCCCTGCCCGCCGCGAAGGACGAGGAGGAGTTCGGCCGCCTGGTGGCTGCCGCCCAAGCCGTCGGCGTGGACCGGGAGGACGCCAACGCCGAACAACTGCGGCAGCATGTGCCGGCGTCGGCCCGCGGATCGTTTCCTTCGATCCGCGACGAAGTGCTGGCGCGGTTCCGCGACACCGCCGATCCGGAGCGCCTGGCCGAAATCGAACGCGAGCAGGCGGAAGCGCAGCGGCAGGAAGAGGAGCGGCAGCAGGCACAACGCGAGGAAGCGAACTTGAACGAACTCGCCGGCATCGCCCGGGCCGGCGGCGTGGAACTGAGCGACGTGGAAGTTCGCGATCTGGCCACGGCCATCAAACGACGCGGCGCCGAATTGGACCGTGAGTGGGGAGAGCCCCCGGCCAAACCCACTCCGGCGGAGACCGCGGCCCTCATGGACAAGCTACGCGTCGAACTGGAACGCGTGGCCGTCGCGACGGTCGGGGAAAAGGGCCGCGCCATCGTCGCGGAAATGGTGCGCCAGCAGCAGCCCCGCCAGCCCTGAGCCGGGCCCGCCGGGACTCAAGCGGGTTTCCGGAACTGCCGATACCGGAGCAGGTCAGCATCATGGGCCGCGATGGCCCCACAACCCGGTTGCATGCCGGACTTTTCGGGTCGGGCAGCCGGTGGTGCGGCCGTCGGATCATGGGAATCAGAACTCCACGGATGCGGTTGGCGGCCGGGCTCGCAGGGTTGGCCTTGGTGGCGCTTTTCCCGGTCGCCCGAGCGGCGCTGGAGCGCCCGCTTGCGCCGGTCACGCTGGGGCTCGGCATGGTCTGGCTCGCCGCCGTGGTTTTTGCGGGGCGCGCCTATCGCGGCTTCACCCGTGACCTCGACGCCCTGGCCCAGCGGTTGGACGGCGACACGGACCGACTCGCCGCCGCGGCGCGTCAGGTGTCCGCCGCCAACGCCAGTTCCGCCGAAGGGGCAAGCCAGCAGGCTGCTTCCATCGAGGAAGCCAGCTCGTCGCTGGAGGAAATCTCCAGCATGACCCAACGCAACGTGGAGCACGCCCGCGAGGCGAACGAACTCGCCGAGGAGGCACGCGCCGCGGCCGACCGCGGGGTGAACGACCTCCAGGCCATCGGCGCGGCGGTCGAGGCGCTGAACGACAGCAGCGGGCAGATCGCCAACATCCTCAAGAACATCGACGGCATCGCCTTCCAGACCAATTTGCTGGCCCTCAATGCCGCGGTGGAAGCCGCCCGGGCCGGCAGCGCCGGGGCGGGCTTCGCCATCGTGGCGGACGAGGTGCAGAAACTGGCCGGCCGGACCGCCGACGCCGCGCGGGAAACCGCGCTGAAGATCGAGGAAGTGGTCAGCTGGATCAGCCAGTGCGAGATCCTGAAGCACGAGGTCGCGGCCAGCCTCGATCACATTGCCACCAAGTCGCGGCAGGTCGTCGCGTTGGCGGGCCAAGTCGCGGAAGCCTCCCGGCAGCAGGCGGACGGCATCAAGCTGGTGAACGCATCGGTGGTGCTGGTCAGCCAGGTGACGCAGGCGAACGCGGCCGGCACCGAGGAATGCGCGGCGGCCGCGGCGGAACTGGAAGGCCACTCCCGCTCGCTCCGGCAATCGTTGGCCGAACTCCGCGGCTTGTCGGCGCGACCGGCTTCGTCCGGGACTGCCGGTGCCGCTGCCTCCCCAACCACCCCGGCATCAGGGGAAATCGAGGCGGGGCGATAGCAGTTGTTTCGGTTGCCCGTCTCGCGGGCAGTTCCCGGTAAAAACGAAGGAAGCGCGGAAGGGTTCCGCGCTTCGTCCGTTGAACCTGGGAGAACGCCTCAGGGCTTGGCGCAGGCCTTCAGCTGGATGTCGACGGTCAGGATGTGTTGCTTGATCCAGTCGGCGGCGGCGGTTTGCAGGCTCTTGAGCAGCTCCGGCTTGGGGCCTTCGACGAGGTAACGCTCCTTGAACTTGCCGAAGACGCCGAGGAAGGCGGCGTGGGCCTGCTTGTTCTTCTCATGGGCCGGGCAATGCGCACGCTCCATGCATTGCTCCTCGAACTTGAAGTGCGTGCCCACGTAGGAGCCAAGGAATGCCAGCAGTTCGTCACACTTGGCCTTGGGCGGAGGTGGGCCGATGAGCAGCTGTTCCAGCAGGTTGATCTTGTCGATCAGCATCCGGTGTTGCGTGTCCACCAACGGGGAACCCGTCGCGAACTGTTCACTCCATACGAGCATAAGCCTGTTCTGATTGATGATGACTACGGCGGTGACCCGGCCGACAGCAAGGGGACCGCCGGTCGATCGGGGTTCGCCCGAGGGCGGGAGCCCCGATTCACCACCAAGGGTATCGGCAGCCGGCGACGCGGGGTTAAACGTCCCGTTTCAACGGATGCCGGATGCCGGCCCACGCCAGCAGCGCGAGGCCGACCGGCGTCCCGGTGACCGAAAATGGCACAGCCGCGATGACTCCGAGGAACAGCGCCTTGGCCAAGGCGCGCCCGACCGAGTCCTGGTTCCGCCGCCGCTGGATCACAAAGGTGCCGGCAAACACGCACAGGAAACAGAGCGGCACGGTGATGGGTAGGTCGACGACCGCGAAGTCGGCGAGGTTCCAGAGGTTGTCCACGACCAGCAGCAGGATCGCCGACCACGGATGGAATGCCGGGCGACCGTTCCCAGGAACGCCTCCGGACGGCGGCAACGGCCGGGCTGGCAACTCCGGCGGGACGACTTCCAGGGGAAGCGCCGGGGGCTGCTCGCGCGGGTCATTCATGAGCGGGAGGTTGGCCGCGGGCGGCGGGAGGGCAAATGCGGACTTCAGCCGCGCAGCGCCTTCAGCTTCGCCGCATCGGGATGCTGTCGATAGAAGTCGTCGAGCGGGAAACAGCCGCTGACGAGCCCGTTGCGCGGGCCGGTCGTGCATTCGCTGAACGTGCGGCAAACCTTGCGGCGCTGGAGCGGCCGTCCCGCCAGCAGGTCGTGCGGCAACTCCGGATAACTCAGCACCATCCGTCCCAGGCCGATGAAATCCACCATGCCTTCGGCCAACAGCGCGGCGCCCACATTCGGGAGCCATTCCTGCAAATAGCTGTAGGCGCTGCCGACGATGAGCAGTTCGGGGAACTCGCGCTTCACCCGCGCCACCGCGTTGATCTGCCGCGCCACGCCGACCAGCGGATCTTCCGGCGGCAGGTAACCGTCGCTCGGCGGCACGGCGGCGGGGCGTTGCAGGTGCGGATTGTAATACGGCGACGCCGCGGTGAGGCAGACCAGCCGGATGCCGAGGTCGCGCAACTCGCGCAGCAGGGCGAAGGGTTCCTCCCACGCGATGCGGGTCGGGTCCGCCGGATCGCCGCCGAAAGCGTAAGGATACGGCCCGCTCCACGGCATGGGCACACCGACGCCGTCGGGGCCCTTTTGAAACGGCAACTGGTCGAAGAGGCTGAGGCGAACTCCGACTTCCAAGCCGGGCGCGTCGCGGCGGATGCCCGCCACGATATCGCGGAGGAAGCGGGTGCGGTTCGCCAATGAACCGCCGTAACGCCCCGGTCGGTCCACGGCGCTGAGGAACTCGTGGCCGAGGTAACCGTGGCAGTGTTTCACATCCACGAAGTCAAAGCCGGCCCGCTGCGCCC